>DATFBV010000106.1:0-6066 GCA_035253605.1 Nitrososphaera sp. | reverse complement strand
GAACGCATGCTCTGAATTAATGCGCCAAGAATCAAAATAATTACCATCAGACTTGACGGATTGTACGTACTTAAGCTGCCTGGGGTCAGGGTTGCTAAAAGAATCAAGCAGGTTTATCGCCTCTACTATTGTGTGTAGATGGATTGTTGGTTCGCCACCTACCCAGTTGACATTGTGGCATCCTTCCATTCTAAGCTGCCAGGCCATAAGGGCCAAGGCATTTGGAGTTATTGGAATTCCATTATCCTTATCTGTGCTTATGTCACCATTCTGGCAGAATGAGCACCTCATATTACAGCTGGTAAAAAATATTGTGCCAGAACCCCTTGTACCCCTGAATATAAGCTCCTCCCCGCGATGGTGAAAGTAGCTACCTACCTTTGATGTTGATTCAAGCTGGCATGTTCCATGCTTTGTTCCCTTGGAACGATCTACTTTGCAATTCCAGCGGCAAAAGTTGCAGTGTGTCAACATGCGGTTGGAAAGCTCAACGCTTAGGTCCATAAGTGACGGACTTTGTACTACTTTAGGAGGAAGCGCTGATATTTCTCTTAACCTTACTTTTTGCCACATATCCAAAAATGCTTGAGTCAACAAATTGTACTCACTCCATAGCTCTTCTTCGCTTGCAGATGAAAGATCAAGATTACATGGTAAGCGTTTGGCAATTAGGTACTTGGCAGGCATGTGGTTTGTTGATACTTCAAAATACCATGGCAGTCTGTTTTTGAATGATTCCCAGATCTTTAAGGATTCAAATTGTTTAGCTTGAGATTTCACTTTGAATAGATATATTATGGTATATCTATAATTTATTCGGACAGTACTATAATAACTGAATCTTGGTTATAGATTTGCAGTTGACAAGAGAGGGCTTGAAACTAAATATTGCCTGCCTGCCTAAGACATCTTCTTCATTCTGTTGCTTGACCTACTGCAATTCTTTTTAGTTTCTTTGTGCATTGTCTCTACAATGTCTAAATCTCACTCAAGAGATAAGCCATTGCTGCAGGACTCAGAATATAATGTCATAAAACAGCTTGAGAGGGAGGCTGATTTTCTTTATTCTGCAGTTGAAGATTATATACGGGATGCAGAAAAAGACAACAAGCCCGAGCTTGTAAAGCTGTGGAATACGATAAAGGAGGATGAGCAAAATCATCTAAAGATGCTTAGAAGTGAGCTGATCAAAGAAATAAAGCAGAAAGAGTAAAAAGATTGATTTTCTACTATGTTGCAGAAATGTGCAGACAGAAAGTTTTGCCTGAAGAGGCCCCCTTATTCCATGTCAGAACCTCTTATCTTCTCTGCTGAACTTTTGGCAACTCTATCGCTGGGATTCGAATAACCCTCACTGATATTCTTGTACTCTTGTCGTTTCTTATTCCAGGCATGGTCATCATCCAATGATTCTCTACTTCGTCTTGTTTCTCCTTTACTCCCACTACTACTGCTGCTCCTCGTATTAGTGCCAATATCTAGAGGGTCAGTGCCAGTTAAAATCCACTGCTTCTTCTTAAAGAAGATAAATAGGCCCACGGTTATTGCGCCCATAGTTCCCAAAACTATTGCAAAGCCCATTGGGAAGTCGAAAAAGTTTTGCAAGTCTAGTCCATTCATTCCATACATGCTTGAAATGAATGTGAGAGGCAGCAAGATGGCAGAAAATATTGTCAGTGTTTTCATAGTATCGCTCATTTGAAGCGATACGTTTGCAACGTAAAGCTCCCTTGTTGAGTTAATGGTATCACGATATGATTCTACCATCTCTATTAATTGGTTGATATCGTCATAAACTATCTTGAGGTATTTTACGTCTTCCTTGTCTTCTTCTACATGCGTCAGAAAATTAATGATATCACGCATATGCCAAAAATGACGTCTCAGAATTATTATTTGCCTTGACAGAGAGTCCAGATATTCAAGCATCCTTCTTGAGGGTTTATACAATGTTCTTTGTTCAAAATCAGTCACCGAAAGTTCAATTGCAGTTAGCAACTGCTCATATGAGTCTATCAAGCTTGCCAATATATTATAGAATAGAGCATCGATTGATGATTCTATAACTGTCCTGTTCTTTTGTTCAAACAAAGTCAAAATTCTAGATTGTAGGTCAACTTTATTGGAGTGAATTGTAACCAGCCAACCTCTGCCAACAAAAAGGTGCACAGCTTCAGTTACAAGAGTCTTGGCGTCTTTGAATTTCATATCCAGCGCAAGGGCAAATTTGTGGTTGTCTACAACTCTAATCTGCGGCTTTTTTGATTTGTTCAAGTATTCTTCAAGTGCCACCTTGTCTAGGTGGAAAGATTGTTGTATGCTTGATAGCTCCTCTGGTGTAGGGCTGATAAGGTCTACCCATACATTATGCCCTGTCTTTATGTCATCCTTTGACCCATTATATTTCACCTCTCTTTCGTTATAGGAGATAATGGTTCGCATGAGTAGCCAGACAATATGTAAAGAGTCAACAATTGCTATAAAGGTAATGATAGAATTGTGAATAGACATAGGAGTAACGTTTCTTAGCATAACATCATCTGAGTGACCGCTCAGAGTTTCACATAGTTGTAATCAATTTTCAGAAAAAGACTCTACTATCTAGGCTTTGTTGGTCCTTTCTATACCAGGAATTTATACGATAGTTAAGGCTAACTTGCTCTATGTACTTTTCTTTCGGGTCCCTCTGGCCCTCCTCTCATGTCAATGATAACCGTAGCAATACATTACGTATACCTATCAGATAGAAAATACAGAAGCAGAGTTAGCAAAATCAGCCACAATACTAGTCCTATATTACTATATTTTCCAGTTAGTTTGTAAGAAAAGGCTAACTATCGTTGCACTCTTTCCAGAAAATTCATTAGAATATCATACATTTCTTTAGGTTTCTCTATGATTACCCAGTGGTCGCTTCCATCTAGAACCTTGAGCTCCATCTCAGGAATATCCTGCTCTGTTTCTTTTAAAAGTCGCATAAAGACATCATCGTCGCTACCCACAATAGCAAGTAGCTTACAGCGGGAAGCTTGCAATCTCTCTGCTACATTTTCCGGGATAGTGTAAAGTGCTATAGTCGCTGCTACGAACCCCTCAATAGATGTCTTTGTAAAGACATCTCTGAACAAATCTGAATACCTTTTGTCTTTCAATAGATCCCTTGTTTCGTCAAAGCTTTTCAGTTTGTATTCTGCTAAAGCTTTTATCCCTTGTGTGATGGCTACCTCACGTGTCTTGAAATGTTTCTCAAGGTCTTTATCTTTAAACTTCCTAGGCGAAGAATTGATCAAGACTATTGCATCAACATTTTCTTGATGTTGAGCTGCATACATTGATGCAATTATGCCCCCTATTGAGTGGCCTATGATAGAACATCTCTTGATCTTCAGATATTCCAGCAGTTGGTGTAGATCGTTTACCAGATCTTGCATGGCATATGCCCCTACTCTGCCCATATTGGTTCTATAGTGCCCCCTAATCTCATACGCTACAACTCTAAACCCACTTTTCAACAATAGCGATATTTCATGATGCCAAATCAGGATATTTCCTCCGATCGGATGAATAAGAATAAGAGGATACGATTTGTTATCGCCATGATCTTCATAATACGTTTTGATTGTGTCAGCTACAAAGTATGAGGATGGCATAATTATTTTAGCAGAATACAAATTGATCTTTCAAATTATTAACAGTTCTTAGATTTGAGTAAACCCTTACAGGAGGAGTAAAGAAGGTTACTTGTCGCCCCCTGTCCCACTCCTCTTCTTCTCCTCCTTCCGCCAATTTGTCTATTGACTCTTGACTCTCTTTGTGGTAAGTAACTATAGATTTGGTTACGTGAGACTTATAAACTATAAATTTGATACCAAGTATACAAATGAAATCTACAGGCGACTATTCAAAGCAATTACGATATAACAAAATAACCTCTCTACTAATAGCTGTCCATACATGGAGGATTGGCGGAATAGCTTTCCTATGGGGGATGACTCAGGGACTCCTAGATCCGGCTTTTGCGATACCTGCAGGAGTTGGAGATATTCTCATAGGAGTCACGGCAATCCCATTCGCTATTTTCTTATGGAAAGGGTATAGCTGGTCAAAATATGCCGTAGTAGTATGGAGTGTGCTAGGTATTGCCGATTTGGTCAATGCTATTACACTTGGTGTGATAACTAATCCAGACTTCAGAACTTCTACAATGGCAACATTCCCTTGGATTCTGGTTCCAACTGTGGCTGTACCGACTGCAATAGCCCTCCATGGAATTGTGTTGTACAGACTCAGGAACTGGGCACCAATACACTCTTATCGGAAATTTCAAGAGTCTTAATGTGCTATAAAAATTAGGATGAAGGATTCAGGAGTCTTCGTTCTAGTCCCATACTTTTTTCTAGTTTACTCGTTTCTTGTGTGAATCCTATGCCGAGATAATTCCTGCAGCCCCTATGACTCTTCTACTTTATGAGTGCTGAACCTTAACAGTGGAGGGCATGAGTGAAATTCTTGCAATACACGCAAAAAATGCTTGCCAGAAAGGAAAACTAGAATACAGCGTTTCCTGTTTCCACTCAGACCTCTATTTTGAACACAAGAACTAGTATGTTGTCTTAAATTATTTTGACTCACTCACACATCTTCTACTTGTCCTCCAATATTGCTTTGCCCAGTCTTGTAAGGGAAAATAAACTGCTTATGTGTAAGAATCTAATTCTTGTACTATTGTTGATCATGGACATCTATACTCCTGAATATTTTTATTATTCGGTTAATTTCAGATATAATCATGCGAAACGCAGTAAGGGAAATCATGTCCACAAAGTTGGAAACAATAGATGTAACAAAAAATGCTCAAGAAGCAGCCAAAAAGATGAATGACAAACGAATTAGTTCAGTTCTGGTCGTTGAGGGTGAAAATAAGAGCGAGGAGCCAATAGGGATAGTTACCGAAAGGGATCTCGTTATCCGTGTCTGCGCCGCAGGAACAAGCAGTAAAGACGTAGGCATCCGAGAAATAATGTCCTCACCGATTGTAACTGTAGAACCTGATGCAACAGTTGAAACTGCAGCAGATCTTATGTTGAGTAATAAAGTTAGGCACCTGCTTGTGATAGATGAACAAACAAGGAAGCCTGTAGGGATAATTGCACCAAGTGATCTGAACAAGTATTTGCGAGGAAACATAGACATGGACGAAGTCAATGCGAGGATCTTGGAGGCTTTAAAGGCTGAAGAATTGACAGAGCCATAGGCAAGATCATTTTATAGAAATATTTCTTGTCCTTAGGAACATGCAATTCTTGAGCTCCGCTCACATGCTTTATGTCCAAATCCCATTTGCTGCATCTCCTGGACAACCGATCTCAAAGTGATTAAAAAGGAGGACATTGTGCAGCAGTAGACACATGGGTCCAGTCGCAAAACAAAAGTTAAGAGGATTTTCTATCAGTATTCCAGTAACTTCATGTCACAGCTTTGTGACCCGCAAGATATAGCTCTCTTCTTTCATCCTGACACGTTGAGATTTGATAATAATATACTTTGCAAAGTTCCTGTAGTTGGACGATGGCTTTACTGCAGATCGAGTATAGCGCTCCAAAGCTCCTGGGGTTAGGAGGCTGATCATCGTTCATAATGACAGCGCAGCGATCTAGTACCTGAGAATACTGCCTCTCTAGTATTCCAATCTCCTTGTCAGAGAAGGTTCCAAGTACTGGGGAAGTCCAATACAGACTGACAAGAGCTAGCACGGTAGTGATTGCTGAGAATATAACACACGTGATAATAAAAGCGGGGGATTTTAGCGCATTTCTAAAAGACCTGATTGACTTTGCTGACCTGTTCTCCACATCTAAGGTGTCCACCGTGATAGTTATTTTGTAATCTCTATCCTCAGATTCAAAGGAGTATGTAGAAGATCCTTTGGAAAATGTGACAGGATTGGATCTATCAAGTCTGCTCGCAAGAATGCGATGTAACTTGTTAACCTGATGTTCTGCAATCCCCAGGCGTGCTATGGTATTATCTGACTCTGGGTCTTTTTCTTCTTTCTTATCCAAGGTC
>DATFBV010000105.1:0-5034 GCA_035253605.1 Nitrososphaera sp. | reverse complement strand
GCATTCTTCGTATACGGGGTTACCCCACACAAAGAATATTTTTTGACCACAGTCTTTTCGCCTTTTACCAGGGCTTTCTAGTGGATCGGGAAAAGAACTAGAATCTTCAAAAAAGTCGAGTCAATTGTTTGTTAGCTTGCTCACATTAAGCAAATTAGCTTAGAATCGTCTTATATAACGTTAAGTTTATAGAACCAAACGGTTATACATTAAGCATGGACACATTCTCTGTAGTGGCGGATCCGACTAGAAGAGCCATGCTGGACTTGCTTGTCAAGCGTGAGCACTCCGCAGGTGAGTTGGTCAGTGCATTTCCAGACATTAGCCAGCCTGCTGTATCAAAGCACCTAAGAATTCTCAAAGATGCGGGTCTTGTCGATATGCGTGTCCATGCCCAGCAAAGAATCTACACTCTCCAGCCAAAGGGCTTGACCGAACTTGATGCATGGATAGCAAAGTACAAGGTTTTTTGGCCAGACAGGCTTGATTCACTAGAGCGACACTTAGACAAGAACAAAGGAGCGAAAAAGAAATGAACGCTAGCCAGAATGGAGAAGTAATAATCGAAGGCGACTACGCGACTCTGAAGTACGAGCGGCACCTTGCACATCCCCGCGAAGTGGTGTGGAAGGCAATAACAGATCCAAAAGAGCTGGCAATGTGGTTCAATAACAAGGCAGTCATCGATGGCCGCAATGGCGGGACAATCGATTTTGTAACCGGGCCAGCCGGATTCCATACAACAGGTCGCATTCTAGTTTGGGATCCGCCCCGCGTTTTTGAGCATGAATGGCATACTGCCCCTCACCCACAATTGCCAAATGGCGAAGCCGAAGCTGTCATCCGCTGGGAACTCATACGGGATGGCGACTCTAGCACCATCCTTACGTTGACTTTCAGCCGCCTGACCAAGCCAACCGCTCTTCGCTTCGCTTCGGGAATGCATACATTTCTTGATCGCCTTGCGGCGCAACTCGACCACAGGGCGCTTCCGGACTGGGAGAAAACGCACGATGCAGCCAAGAGATTCTATCCTTCTTAGCCCAGTGTTGGTTGCACTTAAGAGCAATCAAATGTACCGATTGAGGTGCATTTGAGATTTTTCGGTATGTATGAATACATGTTTACATGTTTATATAACGATAGAGTTATATAACTCAATGGTTATTAATATGGCATGGATACATTAGAAATGAATCCAAAATCAAACGATGTGAACGACAGTCAAAATGAATCTTCTGCAAAAAGTGCAAAGGAAATCGTGATGGAGTACATGGAGACAATAACAGAACGCCCGGACTTCGAATCTGCCAGAAGCTACTTGAAGGACAACATGTCGTACTGGTCGCCTCTTAATTCATTTGATAATGCTGACACATACCTCAAGTATAGTCTCAGCTTGCACCTGCCGAAATTAGATATCAAGAAGATTTTCACTGATGGCGATGATGTCCTCATTGTCCACGAAACGAGTCTTTCCAAGACGTCTCCAATGGTCTTTACAACTCTATGGTTCCACGTGGATGGTGGGAAAATAAGTTCGTTAAGGGCTCTTTTCGATCCGCGACCTTTCTTTCAGTCAAGAAGATAGGTAAGATGCTACAAAGAAGGCCAACTTTGGATCAGAGCAGACTTCCCCAGACACTAAAAGAAAATGACAGTAATTCTAAGAAAAGTCTTGACGGGCAATCATGACAACCGTGACGAAGGGTGATAGCGTGATAGCGTGAATGAAAATCAAACCACACCGGCAATATTTGTCTATGGCAGACAGTGCGACGAGTTATGGTGCGGTTCAAGATCAGGGCCGATCAGGCACCGACAAACGAACAGGTGAGTGGGTATGACGAGCCGGAGCGAGAAGGAGGAAGCCGTAGCTGAAGCCCTCATTCGACAGCGCGTAGAGGACTGTGTGAAGGCGATTCGCGCGAAGGACATTGACGGCGTCATGTCCCTCTATGCGCGCAACATTGTTTCATTTGATATCGTTCCGCCCCTGCGATACGTCGGGGCTGACAATAAACGTCGAGCCTGGCAAGAAGCCTTCGCTGCATATAACACCATAGCCTATGAGGTACGCGACTTGAACGTCACGACGCATGGCGAGCTGGCCTTCGTTCATAGTCTCAACCACGTGAACGGCACGCTGGCCAGCGGTCACATCACCGACCTGTGGTTGCGTTGGACAGCGTGTTTCCGGCGAATCGACGGCGAATGGCTGGTTGTGCACGACCACGTGTCAGTCCCAGCAGACCTCGAGCATGGCCAGGCTGTTCTGGATCTAATACCATGAGCTCTTGATCCTGCCTGAAAGACAAGTAACATATTCTGTTAAAATAGTCGATTTTCTGTTAAGAAAGTCCACTTGGCACACTGGTAACTTGGCGGGAGAGCACTAATCTAGGAAGGAAATTGCACTGATCTCCGTTTACCGTTTTACCGTTATGATGAATAGCCTCCCCTTGGGAGAAGACGTCCTAGCTATTTTTATTGTACGATTTCCACTCAGGTAACTATGTTACGTTTCAAGGGTGAACAATGTCTAATATAGACTGAAACAAAGATTGCGTTATGAGTAACACAAAACTTTCATTGGCAGTGGGGCTGTCTGCAGCAACACTTGCCTTGGTTTTGACAAATGTATCAGGCGGTCCGGCAGTATTACAGACTGCAGGGGAAGAAATACCCTCACCGTCGATAAGTGCAGCTGGTGCTGATGTGGATACGAATAATGCATCAGCTGCAAATGTTACGCTAAATTTAGGAAGTCCCTTCTTAATACAAAATGATACTGAAACTGGGGCAAATGTAATACGTGTAGAAGGATCGCGTATTATAGAAGGTACCTTTGCCGGTTCAGGAGAGGTTAATGGTATCGGATACACAGATAATGGAACGGTTAAGGTTGTTGTCAATAGTCTTGATGGCAGTGTCCATGCAAATGGGACATTTGATATTATTGCTAAAGGTCAAGCAGAAGGAGAAGAAGAAAAAGTAACTGTTACTTTTGAGGGAATTGGACAGAGAGTTTCTGAAAGTGTTGTAACTAATGGTGTCTATTTTTTTGGCACAAACTCTACAGGTAAGCTTGCATTTCTTGACAATACAATAGCAGTATTCAAGAACATACAGGAGGGAAGAGAGAGTCCTCTTATTACTATGGCATGGGAATTGAAATAGTATGAGGCATCATTATTCCCTTTTTTTGTCTGCTTTATATGATCAAAGATTATAACATCCATCTTATAAAGAAAGTTTACTTATCATATATCTTTGGGACAGTAGCTGCAACAGCCAAGAGTATTCTCTCTCTATGTAAAAGTGCTACGTCATTGTTATAAAGTCATATCGAACATCGAGAATTATGGGCAGAAATCCGGCAGAAAAAACGTCAAGATTAAGACTCGATGAATGACCGTGGTACAACATGAAGATAAAGGTACAGTTCTTTCATGCATCCTCATATTAGTTATAGCCTGCTATTGGTATGAGTGCGGTCACTTTGAGAAAAAATATGGGAGAAAAAGGATTTTTCCAGATATGTCCAATTCCTATCTAAATTGAAAGATTCTGCAAGCCAGCACATGATTAAGACTTCCTGTTAGTGTTGCCATGATGCAGTCAAATTTTTCCCTTGAAAGTGTGTCTGAGATAACGCTTTTATCAGTCCCCTTAGGATCAAGGACTATTGCTGGAACTATCTTATTATTGCAACCTTTGCACAACGCAGAGCAAATCTTCTTTCATAGTTTGTATTCGACAGTTCAGCCATAGTTTGAACCTTGATTTTTCAAGATGCAATCCTGACTAGCAATGATTAATAGACCGATGTGATTGAATTCATGAAAAGTGTGACGGCATGAGATGCGAGAACCCTGTCATGAATCAGATCCTCGATGCGTACAAACCAATGTGGTCGCTAAATCATGCCATTTCTCTAATGGGTTGGGACTTTGAGACTTATATGCCTAAGAAAGGTACTGAAGAAAGAGGAGTAGCTGATTCTCAACTTCATCTGCTGCATAAAGAGCTTCTGCTAAACAAAAATTTTGTTGGTCTTGTAGAGTCAGCGAAGAAACAGGAGAACCTTAACGATGCAGAGAAGGGCATTGTACGAGTACTCCACAGGGAAATAACCAAGCAGATAAAGATACCAAAAGAGTTGACTGAAGCAGAGTCTCTGGAAAGAATAAGGGGCAACATGGCATGGAGACAGGCCAGAGAAAAATCGGATTTCATGATGTATGCACACCATTTGAAGAATATGATAGAAATAAAGAAGCAAATCGCGGATAAGATAGGTTATGAAAAGCATCCATATAACGCGCTTTTGGATACATTTGAAGAAGAGCTTACAGTAGCTGACTTGGATAAGGTATTTGGTGTGTTGACTCCGCGTATTCAGAAGGTTCTGAAAAAGCTCGTAGATTCAGGTAGCCCGTTTTGCAAAGAGAGCAAACTTGGAAAATCAAAGTATGATATCCAAAAAGTTGATGAGCTCAATCATGATATTTTGACTCTTCTGCAATACGACATGGAACGTTTCAGAATGGATGTATCTACGCATCCTTTCACTGAGGCTATGGGCCTCAACGATGTTAGAATAACTACCCGGTATGAAGGGACTGATTTCAAAAAGTCGATATCTAGTACTATTCACGAAGCTGGTCATGCCTTGTATAATCTGCAATGCGATCAGTCATTGTCTGCTACTCCTCTGGAGGGCGGATCTTCGCTTGCGTTCCATGAATCTCAGTCAAGGTTTTGGGAGAATATTGTGGGCAGAAGCCTGCCTTTTGTTCAATTGATAGCTCCCTTGATTAGAAAGCAAGTAAGTTTCGCAAACCAAGCACCAGATGACGAGTTGTACCTATATTTCAACAACGTCAAGGCTGATTGCATACGAGTTGACGCCGACGAAGTTACATACAATCTCCATATAGCAATAAGATATGAGATAGAAAAAAAGATATTTGAAGATGAGCTAAGCGTCTCTGAAATTCCTGAATTCTGGAACGATAGAATGGATCAGCT
>DATFBV010000104.1:0-17555 GCA_035253605.1 Nitrososphaera sp. | reverse complement strand
TCTCATTAGAAGTATAAGTACACTTTTAATATAGTTATGTCAGGTATTGCCTATGTCTTCTGGACCTGAGTTTGGCCTTGCAGCAATGTATCGTGTCATGAAAAAATCCGGCGCAGAACGTGTTAGTGATGACGCAGCTGACGAACTAAGAAAGGTTCTAGAAGAGGTAGCAGAGAGAATTTCCAAGCAGGCAGTGGACCTATCTTTACATGCAGGAAGAAAAACAATCAAGCCAGAGGACATTAGATTTGCTTCCAAGAATGTGATAAGGCTGTAGCCACCCATGTCCAATTATCTATTTGCCGGTACAAGCAAGTTGTGGTTATGTGCATCATATGAAAAAGGAAAAATTAGCTCTATTAATGATGTATTTTGTCTCGTTGGCGGAAAGACCATCTTAAATGTGTATTTGTTGCTAACTAATTCAATTCCTAAATGCGGCTGATTATGGTAACGCAAAATTTCAGCTAACGTGAACGGTATTTTGCATACAGCCATGCTCCCCCGGCCACTATAATAATCAATATTATTATCCCAGCAATTACTGGTGCCAGCAGCTGAATAATAAAGCCTGCTATTGCAAACAACACAATTAATACAACTACTACAACTATAATAGTCGCAATTGTGCCTAAACCCACGCATTAGTGAAGGTATGAATAATAAATGTAAACTTTAGCTGATATTTCTAGTACATGTATCGACGCTAATCTCGTTGCTTTGAATCCTCACTGGAGTAAGGCTGGCCCTCCTTCGTAAACCTTGAGGGTGTATGCAGGATAGATCTTATGATCTTCAATTTATGTATTAAGCAATATGAATTAGTATTATATTATCAAAAAGATCAAGAAATTCAAAGAAAATTATTCTAAGTTTCTGCATTTCTTCTGGATCATGCAAACGAGTATATCAACTCAGAATACGAATCAAAATAATTCTCTATATCGATGGATATACAAGGAAAAAATAATTGACAGCCCCCGAATTGATAAGTGTGTTGTATCCTGTGCATTTAATTGCTAAATCATATCCGCTTTCTAACAGCATCTCTGACTACATAGAATTCTGAATATCCGCATTTTCTACATGAAACGAATCTGAAAACAAAGTCTGCATCTTGGTCTTCAATGGCTGTCCTTGATTTTGCAGCAATCTTTGATGGAGAAGTAAAGGGCATGGACAAGAATGAAGGATGCTCTATCATATCTCCTGATAAGCATTTTGGACACTTACTGCTGTTTTGTTTATTATCTTGATAAGCAGTGTCGTTGCCGTCATCATCATTATCATTGATGCTAGACTCCATTGCGCTTATTCATCAGACCTCGTTGGATCACCATCGATATTTGGTTTTGTAATAGCCCCCTCAATGCGATTTTTTATGTCTTTGCTTACAATTGCTCGTTGATCCTTATTGTTGTCGCCTATTTGAGAAGGCTTTTTGCTATTTTCTTTTGTTTTGTCAGTATTGTCATTCATACCTACATGGTAATAGTGCAATATGATATAAGACACAATATGTATATCACAGATCATATGATAACGATATTTTATGAAATGCTATCCTCCAAGGTTTTTTATTTCACGAAATAATTTGAGAGAAATAGTCAAAGTTAAATGCTTGTATGCCACATTATCATCTCTGCACGTTGCAAGAACGATTGGCTAAGAAAAATAATAATGATAAGGTAACTATTTCGATTGTTGATGATGATAAGAATATTGATATTTTGAAAGTGAGAGGTAGGAGCGTAGAACGCGCGGGCTTCAACGTTCATGATTTGCAGATTCACCTACAGCATTGCATCATGTTCTGAATGACTGCAAAATACTGCCAAGTCTTGTGGTGTCCGATATTAGGATGGCTGCATTGATGGGTTTTCAACTTATCAGAAAAGTAAAGGACCTAAGACCAGAAATGAAGGTCATAACGATGATTATATTTGAAGTAAATAAACCAGAATTTGAGGTTATTTTTCCATCAACTCCAATTAATGCTGCAATAAGAAAGCCGTTCACAGCTTCGCAGCTTCTAGAAGAAATAAGAGGATCTTTGGGCGTGGTGACCCAAGAGACGACGAGACGTATGTACGTGCATAGCGGTAATAATAGAATACCAATCATTCGATAACAGTGTAGGTGAAATAGCTCTTACTGAGAAGCTCTCTCCCCTGACATTCCTATTAGGTTCGCTGCGAGTGCAGTACAAAGTGATGTCATTTATAGCGATTAGCTCCATAAGATGATCTCCCAACACTTAAATCGAATTTGTTGTTGATTTACAACAAGACAAAAGTATATGCATCCGGAGGATTTGAACAATATTTGGATATGTTCGAATTGCCAAACTGCCTTTGCCTTTCATAGTGATATGGTGGATCACATAAAGAATACACGGCATAAACACATAAAGAAATTTGATTTGAATACAGGTAGGCTAATTGAAGTCAGAGCAATGGTCTGATTACCTGTCCCTTGTTATGATTTACTACAACCCACTATACACACCAAAATATTTGCATAGGATGCTATTCAGCTCGTTCAACTACTGTGACTGCCACTGACAGCATGAGAAAGAGAACTAGATTAGTGATATATAATTATCCAGTAGTTACAACTAAGTTTAATATACCATTAGATTTGATCACTACCAAGCAGCAGGCATGATAAATTGACATCCTCGTCATCTCGTTCTCCACGTCACAATCGAACATATCAATTGCTAAATCGCTCTTTTAGAGAGCATGCCGTGCTGATGTGCAGTAATAAGGATGAGTACGATACTGCTGCAATAGATTCTGTAAATGAGGGACTAGAAGCAGGTCAACTTTGCATATATGCTTCAGTCTTTAACGGTGACAAATCACATCTGAATAAAATTTCGTCTCAAATTACAAACTATCTGGAAAATATAGAAAAAGGCAACTTGGTTATAATCGATTTGCTTCCTTTCTATGAATCTGCCAAGGCATCAAATCTTGAGCCCTTTGAGCAGCTCAAGAAAAGGATAGAGGAACTTTTGCACAAGCGAATATCTGATGGCAAGGGTGATAAGGTCTTGATATTTGCCGAAGCTGCTGGATTTCTGTCTCAGCATTGCCATTTTGACAAAGCGTAGAGCTGGAAAGCTGGTGGAATGATGCTCATTTTGAATGGCTAAAAGACAAACTGAATATCACCGTATTATGTCCTCATTCTGCTACTGTTTTGAATGAAGAATCAAATCTGTATGCGAAAAGCCAAATCTGCAAGGTCCACAGTCTAACACTCGAATTATAAAAGTGCAGAATAAGAGCTACTAGCAGTGGGGGTTCACGTGCTCTGATTGTAGAACCTGAAAAGGATATTCAAAAGGTGTATCGTGCATATTTGGCTTTTATAGGAGTTAATGCGGTGATTGTAGATGATATCGGAAAATGCCTAGAGCAAATATTCTCCCCCTCCGATGAGGGCTTTGAAGTGCTCATAATAGATACACATCTGCGGAATACTAGTATCTCCCCTGCCATTGAATTAGCTAAAACCATTAAAGACGCTATACCTGACCAAAAAATTATTGTTACTACTACATCTCCGTTAACTGAAGTCAGTAGCAAGATGATGTCGTTTGGAATTAGCAAGGAAGATCTATCAGTTAAACCGTTTGAACTATCTAGGCTGCTTTCTTTAATACAAACCCAAGCCCGTATGCAATAAAAGCTCCAGATGTAAAATACCTCTCTAACCATCTATCTCTGCATCAACTGCTGCAATTCTATTGTTGAGTTCTTGTTCTATTATTCGGTTGTTCTAGCAATTAATCCTTCTTCCTAAGAATCAATATGCTTGCAGGTTATCTATCGCATTCCATATCGCGTTAGGTTTGGGCCGACTTTCACCAAAGGCTGCGGGGGATAGAACACTCCGCCCCGGAGATTCCTAGCAAACAAATGCTAACAATTTCTATTTGATCACAAAAGCTATAAACAATATTTAAAATCGCAAACCGATACATCAAATGTCCCCGAAGTGAGATGCTGATAAGCTGCAGCAATTTTTTTGAAAGCATTTTTTACTAAGGTATCGTATCAGGATATTTCGTTATTATCTTTCCCGTCCTTTTTATTTTTCTCGCCATACTGCCTTTGTTTTTGCCAAGAGAGCAAATCCTATCATGTACGCAAAAATGACTGCAAATCCGATCTCCGGCGACCACCCTGCTAGAGTTTGAGGGACTCCCATGCCATGCTGCAATATCAGCGATGCATGGGTTGTTGGAATTGCAAAAGCCATATAACGCAATTCTTCTGTTGGTACTATTGAAACTGGGTAAAATACTG
Organism: Nitrososphaera sp.; assembly: GCA_035253605.1. Lineage (GTDB taxonomy): Archaea > Thermoproteota > Nitrososphaeria > Nitrososphaerales > Nitrososphaeraceae > Nitrososphaera. The sequence goes on along the minus strand of DATFBV010000104.1, from coordinate 13,236 downwards.
GGGGCACGACTACAATTGCGATTCTCAAAAATGCAATAAAGGATTCAACAAACCTGGGATGAGTTGCACGAGTTGATATGAAGTATCCAATGCTTGATGTGGAAGCCCATACCAGCAAAAGCGTAGCTATGACAGTAACAGCGCTGTACAGAAAATTGCTGCTAAATATCACTACAAGTACTGACAAGATCACAAATGCTGGCAGGCCAAATAATAGCTCAGCAAGTGCAATACCGGCCATGTAGGTAAAGGAGGAGACTGGAGAAGCAACAAAGATATCCTGCATCTTGTAATCCACTTTCCAAGTTATGATATTGTTGCCTGTAGCCAGTCCGTAGCCAGCTGCAGCTGACACTAAGCTTCCTGCAAACGCCATGTGAGTATACTGACCTCCGCCTATTACAAAGACTATGAACAAAAATGCAAATGGAATCATTGCGGTAAACGTTATTGAAGCTGGATACCTACGAAGCCACAGCAGCCCGTTCATGTGGGCGATTAGAAATGCCTGTCTTATTGGCAATGCTAAGGAAAGGGGAAAAATTCCACCACTACTCTTTTCATCACTGCCAGTTTTCAATACAGCAAGTAGTCGTATGCCAAGCGTCTAATAATGTTAAGGTTTTGACAAATAAGTTATTTTATATGACATTCCACTACACTCTGTGGTTGCCTTGTCTTATACAACAAGATACCAATTCAGCTCAGCGCTGATTAGAATACCATAGAATACTCGCTCAATTAAGAAAGAGAGTTCATAGCGTTGCTTCATGCGGTTGCTTGATCAAAATGTAATACAATGATCCGTAACCTCTATTTCCGCATCAAAGGAGAAAAGTTATTCTAGTTAGCATGCGATAACGAACTATTATTTTTTCTTTTTGAAAAGTAGGTATACAAGCGAGAATGGTATTGCATCCAATCCAAAAGCAATTTCCCTACTGACGGTAAAAGACAAGGCAATCTCTAAAGCCATGTATAATGTTAAGCCTGCAGGAATTAAACCAAATATCATAAACTTATGGCTTCTCTCCTTAAACTTCTCCAAGTCACTGTATGGATATTGCAGGTGATGGTAGATTACAGGCATAACAAACAGAGAAATCGCTATAGTTATTGAATACATGCTACAAGGAGCGTTATTCTATTAATTAATGAGAAATCTTCTGGAGTGTTTATTGAAATGCAGAGTAGAAAACCAAAGAGTATTCCTCCCGTGGTAGTAAGCAGGGCACTCTCTCTGACAATGGAATCATATCCTAGGATCAGTCGATCCTCTTGTCTCTCTTTTTCTTTGTCTTTATTCGAGTCAAACATGGACTCTCTCCTTCCCTTCATCGTATGTAAAAATGTGAAAAATAAATTAGATAGATCTTTTGCAGTGGACACATTGTCGACAGACCAAAGAAGCTACAATTTTTTGTTCAAAGAGGCTTTAAGGATATCCGTAGTGTCGCGAAGAAGGAAGTTACAATATTATCTTATTATTCTTAAGCTCAAGGACAAGTTTTAACAATATTTCTCATACAATGTCATATCATCTGCAGACATTTCTTTGAAGAACGAAAGTGAAATAATAAAGCTGAAAACTATAAACTTAGAATAATCATATAGTTGTAAATATTAGATCCGTCTTTAACCTTTAATTCTGTTAAGGTTCGCACATATAATAAGAATGAGCACAAGAGATAGCGATAGCGATATCGATGAATGGTTCAGAAGGTTATGGTCTCCATGGTGGACCCCGTGGTGGGGAGCAGGGAGCAGAAGAGGAACAGCTGGAGGAGACATCTTCCGAGGGTTTGAAGAAATGAGAGAAGACATGGCAAGGATGTTTGAAGAGACTGTACGAGATATTGACAAGGTCCCTAAGGATCTGATACGAGAATATGATACGCCTACTGGAGGGAGAGTAAGAGAGGTAGGCCCACTAGTTTATGGCTATTCTATGACTGTAGGACCAGATGGAAAACCAAAGGTAAAGGAGTTTGGCAATGTCAGATCATTAGGTGGTATAGGAGGTATGACACCTCCTGCACTGACTGCAGAAAGAGAACCCCTGGCAGATGTCACAACTACAGACAAAGATGTCAAACTAACCGTAGAAATGCCGGGCGTTTCAAAACAGGATATAAAAATAAATGTACAGGATGGTTCAGTTGAAGTATCAACAATAGAGGGTGCATCCAAAAAGTATCGCCGTTTAATAGAATTGCCGCCAGATGCAGATTTTGAGACAGCCAAACCAACTTATACAAATGGCATACTTGAAATAACTTTTAAAAAGAAAGGCAAGACAAAAGGAAAAGAACTCAAAATCGATTAAAACGTCCTAGCATATATATCCTACAACCAATCTTTTTTTCCATCCTCTTTGAATAGTCACCATTTTTTTGAAACGTTCTTAGGGTCCTTATGACCACGCAGTACCCAAGGAGAGAGATACTGATAAGCAATAGCGGGGCATTGATAAAAGGCATTAATAATTACTTTGAGCGGTGTTATCATCGGAATTGACTGCCACAGCTACCTCCTCCCGTCCAACTGGAGTGATTCTAATTGCAATTCTAATGATTATTGCGGGCATCATAATGATCATAATCGGACCTCCTCTTGCCTTTGCAGGAACGATAATTCCGTTTGTGTTAGAATCAATTCCAGAGCAGCAACAGCAGCAGAGCATGACATCCGGCGATGCTGACCATTCCCAAGTTTCGCCCTCTTTACTTGGCGCTGGTATTCTTGCACTTGGTTGGATATTAATGGCGATAGGAATTTTCTCATTTATCGTTGCCTATGGACTATTGAAAGGAAGGTCAGCGGCTTGGAAGCTTACACTTATTGTATCAGTCATAAGCATTGCAGTAAATGCAATTTCAATTACAACAGGCATTACCATTGGAACAGCCAATATAATTATTAGTGGAATAATTCTGTACTACCTTTACAGGCCACATGTTAGGGCATATTTTGCCAAAAGCTTGACCGCAGGTCGTTAGTCTAATGCTAAAGCATAATGTAACATGGAAAAGTGACTGGTCATCCTCTCTGCTATTTCTGGCCTTGCCGTAAGGATACAAATGCAGAGAGAGATATAGAACTATTCAACGGCATAAGCGGCTCTAGCAACGACTTCAGAAAGCGCTGGATGGATGTGCACTGTCTTTTCAATACTACCAATGGTGCCATCGCCTGCTTTCAATATTACAAGCACTTCATGAATAAGAATAGATGCATGACTTCCAAGAATATGGCAGCCAAGAATCTTGCCCTCATTTGAAACCAAGAACTTGACAAAGCCGTCTCTATCTTCGATAGCTTGTCCCATTGCCGTATCTATATAATTATAGATCGCCTTTTTATAAGGAACCCCTTTTTTCTTCAATTCCTGCTCGGTATGGCCTACACTTGCAACCTGAGGCGAGCTGAAAATAGCATGAGGCATTGCAGTATAGTCTACTGGAATCTTGTGTGGGTGCATTATATTGTTGAAAGCATATTGGGCCTCCATATTGGCGCTGTGTTTGAACATGTAGTGTCCTATTGAATCGCCAAGCGCAAATATCCCCTTCACGTTTGTCTCAAGAAAGTCGTCTACTACAATGAAGCCATTTTTGTCAGTCTTGACTCCTGTGTCTTCAAGTGCGAGTGTATCAGAATTTGGAGTTCTGCCTGCCGCTATCAAAAGTTGATCAGAGTCAAGATCCAAAGTTTTCCCGGCAGAATTTTTTGCTGTGACATGAAATATACCGTTCTGCTTCTTATCTACAAATTCCGTATCATAGCCTAAATGCACATTATATTTTTTGGAAAATAATGTAGTGAACTTCCTTGAGATATCGACATCCTCATGCTTTAGCAAAAAGTTGCCCCATTCGATTATGTTTATTTTTGTCCCGAGTGCCCCAAAAAAGTGCGCAAGCTCTGCAGCGATGTAGCCTCCACCGATTATAGTAAGCGTGCGCGGCTGCTTTTGCAGACGCAATGCTTCGTCGCTTGTGATGTATCCGCTTCCATCTAGACCCTTTATTTTTGGAATAGCTGGCCTTGTTCCGGACGCAATCAATATCTTGTTTGCAGATATCCTTTCATCGCTGACCAAGATCGTTTTTTTGCCAGTGAACCGGCATTCGTTCTGGTAAAGCTTCGGATTGTCTATTTCAGCAAACGCATTCTTGATTCCATCGGATTCATTGTCGATAATGCTGGTGGCACGCTTGACTATGCTCTCAAAGTCTATAAAAAACTTGTCAATCTTGATCCCAAAAAGTTCAGCACTCTTAATTATTTCAGCAATGTCGGCACTATGTATCAAGAGCTTCGATGGTATGCAGCCTCTGTTAAGGCAGGTTCCGCCCATCCTTCCCTTTTCAATCACTGCAACCTTCATACCATGCTGCGCTGCTGCATTGGCCACGTCCAGTCCTGAGCCGCTACCAATTATGACGAGATCAAATCTTCGCACGCGTCATAATATGGTATCTTTCAGATAAAGGGAGCAGCTACTCAAAAACCCCTGTCTGATGATATAAGGCAGATTCACTTTTCCATTTGTAACTATTCGACATTACAACAAATTCATGATTATCATGATATAATCATCGTTAATCCAGCTTGGAGTGTTGATCAAGTTTGCACTGCTATTTTCTCTACAAAGCATGTCCTTTCTTTGTGATTCTTCGAACCATTGTATGTGGCTTGTCTTCTTATCCAATAACAAAATGCAGTTATTTGAAACTGAGTTAATATGTCATGTGACATGACCAGTTATTAATCTGATGCGTGGAAGGAAGTTTGATACTATGGAAAGCAAAGAAGCCGAAAGAGAAGAGATGCAAGAGGAAACTCATGATATCGAAGATGCAGAGCAAGATGAAGTAGATGAAGACGGTAAAGAGGAAGAATCCGAAGAATAATCAGGAAAGGGCAGAGGAAGAAGACTTTAGGAATAGCTTTAACTGACGGAGAAAGCAAAGACTGACCAGCTATGCAATTTTATCGAAGTATCAGGTGTCACATTTGGATTAAGGCATAGATATGGGCAATAAGCAAACTCTACTGCCTTATCCGCGCTCTCTTTGTTTTCGTATTTCTTCACTCTGTCTTAATTGTACGCCTAAAGTTGCAGCATGAACTTGTACGTTGTGCTTTACTAAATCCTCATGCAAGTAATATGCTTCACCACACGCTTAACAGGTATACCTATTGCGTTTTGTTTCAGACATGAGTTTGTGTGTGCATTACATGATTTATGAGATGCAGTGGATGTAGAAACAGTTAATGATTCTAAACCAGAAGACTATTGGGGAGGGAGTGTGTGCGTATATACATCAAAAAAAGATGGATTCATCACCACCAAGTGAGAAAATAAAAAAAGAATTACTCAGCTGGCAAGGAGTCACAATACATGAGCATAATTTTGTAACCGTGATATTTTATGTAGATGGAACAGAGATGGGTCACCTACATGGCGATTCGATAGCAGATCTGCAATTCCCTGCAAAAGTAGGCAAAAAGCTAGTAAAACACGGCCAGGTATCTCCACATCATGTTATTCCAAAATCTGGCTGGGTGAGTTATGAGATCCAGAATGCTAACGATGTTGAAACAGTGGTGGAGCTTTTTCGCTTACAGTATAACCGGCTAACTAAATCAAAATATTAATGATTATGTTAGAAATACCAAAAAGGGGGTTCAGGTTGAATTCTTTCGGTTCCTGATGCCTTTGACATATTTTATTCCTCATCACTCCACAGCCTCGGCTTGTCATTTATCGTAGCCCATGCCTCCTCTTCTGATTCAACACGCTCTACAGAGATATCGTTGAAGTATCGATCAAGCACACTTTCTCTTTCCATAGCCAATGGTGGAGAGCAATAGTCTTCCTCTATCCATAATGCATAATCACGATTTTCAGTGTCAATTCTTGCATTTTCAAGGCTGTATTGAAGAGCTTGTCCAAATGGCCTCATTTTTGATATTCTACTAGAATTGAGTTCCTCACGAAGATTTTCTAGGAGCGGCTTTTTTGGTCTAGCTCTGACTAGATAGAATGTCATACATATTCTCTTTCCTGCTATTATATTTAGGACTGACGCATGCGCAATTGCATATTTGCAATAGCAAAGACATCATACTTTCTGCCTATTTATGATAACACTTGTCATTGCTTCGAACATAATCTCTTCTTACTGCTTTGACTTCTCTCTCGCATCCATCATTCTAAAGCACGCGCTGATTCACCATATATGGGCGCCGGGAGAGGGACTCGAACCCTCGAGTCCCGAAGGACATCAGCTGGCGCGTCACATATTTTTTCTTACCCTGCACCTGTGTGATCTCGAGGCTGACCCCTTTTAGGGTCTACCATTGACTTACCTAGCTTGGGTACCCCGGCGCTAGGTGTCTGTTGAACTGGTATTGCAATTTATGCCTTTATGATTATATTCTATATGAGTAGCAGCAGCAGTAGCAGGCTCCTCTTGCGGTCAGCCATATAGGGCAGCAAAGCGCTTCTGTATTTCTTGGGGCGACGACATGTTTTCCTTGTATGTGTATATGTGTATGTGTGTGTACTTGTGTGCATATGTGTCTCGAGATGTACCAGATGTACCCAAAGGGATCTTCAAATTTGTCGAATCGGTCTTCGTGAAGTTGTTGGTCTGTCACGATTAATTCTTTTAAGGACAAGCTGCAGCTGTGATATAAAAGAACTAATTAACTTTAACTTCGTGGAACCACTGGAAACACGCGCATCCGTACGTACATGTGTCATGCGCACATATTATGTATCTACAAGCACACATACAAACACAGTGAAAATTATATAATCAGACCTATGCAAGTAACAACTGTGCTGGCGACAACAACAAGGCTACCAACCACAGAGGAGGTCAGGAAGCTGTCAATGTCAGACATTGCGATTGCCGCGGGCCTCGCGGACGAACTGCGCGACAGGCTCCGAGAACACATCCATATAGACCCGTACTGCGTGCCCGACCCGTTTAGCGAAAAGGACGATTACAACTATTCAATAGTGCTTGACACCGAGAACCCGAACAGTGTGGTGGCCATCTTTGTCAACAAGAAGGACTCGCCACTCCCGCAGCTGCCATGGTCTGCCATACTGGGCAAGCGGCTTGTCAAGGAGCCAATAGGCAAGCAGGAGGCATATGCCCTAAAGCACGAGCTGATGCCAAAAGAGACAAACAACTTTTACCCGTACAGACGGAATGGAAGAATAGTCGGCTACATGATGTTTGCATTCCAGATCTGTGGAAAGCGCTAAAAAAACACTGCTGCTCTATTTCATTTCATTTCTTTTACTTCAATCATCGAAATCTTGTGAAACTGTCTTATCATCTGCTCAAGCGACTTTTTTACATCATCTTCGTCGCCGCTTGAAATCCGCAGCACTTCGAGCAGCAGGTCGTCAAACGTGATGCCGTTGCACATGTTCCAGAGCGAGATCGCAGTATCGTTGACGCGGTAGGCTTCGCCCTTGCCGTTTATCAAAAGTGGTGTCCCGTCGCGGTCGTTGCCAACTGCGCCCCTTCGAAGAATTATCCTGTTGCCCTCGATCTCCTTTTTCAACAACATGCCGCCATCACGTCTCTTTACGCCCCAGCTGTGACTACTATGGCGCAACTGGTTATTATTCATATCTGTGCAATCTTAATATGCAGCGCTGCAAAATATTTTACCAAGCTTAAAATAAAAGTTGCAGGCTGAAATTTTTCAGTGATATTCAAGAGCAGGCAAGCGCCCCGCAGGCGGATCGTAATCACAAGGCAGGCAGCTGACGGCATCATCACCTACTCCAAGACGCACCATCCAAATGAGGCAATCCTTGTGCTGCAGGGCAAGAAGGACAAGGACGAGATAGTCGTCAACAGTCTCATAATCCCGCCATTTTCGATGAGTGGCCCCTTCTACTCTGGTTTTCCGGTGTATGACCTTCCATTTGACCTGTCGTACGTAGGCACCGCGCACTCGCACCCCGGCGACTCGAACAGGCCGTCGCTTGATGACCTCAACCACTTTTACGGCATGGTATCGATAATAATCAGCCACCCTTACGAGGACGAGACGATAGGGGCATATGACAGAAACGGCAACAGCCTGGAGCTCAGGATCGTCGATTCGGCGTGATGATGATCATTTTCTGCGGCCAAAGTCGAGCTCGACCCCGCGCTTGGCATCGTAGCTGAACACAAACGATTCGTCAGGCATTATCGGAAAGCTCGACAGCATTGCGTTTGAGCATATCGGACACTTGTCCGCAACCCGGGTCCTATCAAAGAATGTTGCGCACCAGTAGCACCTCTCACATAGCAGGAATATCGCAGGAGGAGCAGCTGCTGCTGCTCTTTTGGGGGGCAACAGGCACTTGTACCAAAAGGTGGTTAATTATGTTTGATATTCACATTCGTTGATATGGCTCGTACTTTATATGCGGTGCAGCTGGAAAACTTAATAAAAGAACAATTCCAATAACCATTGATACATAGTTGAACTGGATAGGTCAACAGATGGCATGGATAATGGTGTCCCTTGCCATAAGCCTCGCTTTGACTTGGTGGCTTGGCTGGATAGGAATCATACCTGCAATTGCAATTTTCATAGGCATTTCCTACTATATGCGCAGGCGCGCGATGGCTCGCATGGGAATGGGCGGCCCAGGCGGAGGCGGAGGATTTGGCGGCATGCTGGGCGGAGGCGGAGGAGGGATCAACTACATCTGCATCGCCTGCGGCCACAGATTCAAGGGAGGCGCGTGCCCCCGATGCGGCTCCAAGATGCGCAGGGCAGACTTTTAACAGATGACGCTTGAGGAGCTGCGCCAGAAAGCGTTCTTCCAGAACACGGTAGACATCTGGATAGCGTACAGCGACGAGCGTAAGTGGGACTGGTACGACATTGATGCGTACCGCCGCTTTATCAGCCACCTCAACTCAAAGGGGATAAAGATGCAAAAGTTCCCCCTGTGCATCAAAGAGTCAGGCGGTACGTTCGAGCGCGGCAAGGACAAAGCCCAGTTCCTCGACCAGCTCTCAAAATTCTCTTCAGATGATGCTGCCGCCTACACGGTCAAGCTGAGCGGCGATGTGATTGCCACTATACGCTCGTTTGCCAACTAACCAACAAGAGTCTAGAAAATTTCAGCTCCAAGGCATGACAATTTAGTAGGAACCTCTAAAACCCTTTCCTGCGCGTCGCAATGCAGTGCAAAAAGAGGACGAAGGATTGCCCGTGGGCGTGCAGCAGGAAGACGCTTCTCCTGCAGATCTAGAGGTAGCGGCAAGAAGTAGGCCAGCGGCAGAGAAGGTGACCAAGCCCGACCCCCTTTTTGAGAGCATCGTCGGCTACAATGACGTGAAAAAGCTCTTCAGCATGTCGCTGTCTTCTGACAAGCCAGTCCACATTTTGCTTGTCGGCCCGCCGGCATCTGCAAAGACGTTGTTCATGCTCGAGTGCATGAAGCTTGAGCGCTCATTTTTCACTCTTGGAAGCCATAGTACCAAGTCAGGCATGATAGACTACCTCTTTGAAAAGAGGCCGCGCTACCTGATAGTGGACGAGATAGAGCATATGCCGATGAAGGACCAGACTGCACTGCTCAGCCTGATGGAAACTGGCATCGTCGCCGAAACCAAGTTCCAGAAGACCCGCAACACCCAACTAAAAATATGGGTCTTTGCCACGAGCAACGGCACGGAAAAGATGTTGACTCCATTGCTTTCAAGATTCATGGTCCTGCACTTCAAGCAGTACTCCTTTGGCTCATTTCAGGAGGTGTGCACGCACATACTCTCCCGCGAAGGCGTGTTGCCTGAAGTTTCTGCAGCGATTGCAGAGGCCGTGTGGACAAAGCTCAAGTCAAAGGACATCCGCGATTGTATCAAGATAGGGCGGCTTGCCAAGACAAAAGAAGACGTCGAGTGGATAACCCAGACGCTTAGGACCTACAAGCAGTAGCAGAAGTTATTATTATTATTATTACGTTTTGTTGTTATTACTAACGAGAGCCTGCAGACTGTGAAATAGCGGCTTTAGGTCCGAGGGCGACCCCCGGATGTCCATTTTCATGCTTCCCTGCACAGAGATTATTGCGTAACGGAAAATCATCCCTTCTTCTAAATATTTGAGCCCATGCAGCGAATCAAGCCTTTCGCTGACAATGTCGTCAGATTTCATCAGCATCCCCCTCCGAGCGTAAAATATTATCCTTTTGTCTGTAACAAGGACCCTGTACCTCTTGTCGGCGTACTCTACAAGACCGTCTCTGCTTGAAAACCTGATATTTTCAGCAGGCAGCAGAAAATCATCCAATACCATATAACGTGATGTTTCAACTGATGGTGATTTATTGAAAGGTGTCATAGTTGTTTAGCTTGATGGAAAAGATTTGTCGATGCAGAGAGAGATTCTATATTTTGGCCTTCAAATGCTGGCTGGCAGGCATCATGAAGAAAAGTTAAAAGTTTTTGTGGTGCCTCAATATGTCAGATGGCAAGGAAATGGGCCTAGACCTCAAGCCCCTCGTGACGCCTGTAGAGCTCAAGCTGCCTGAGCTGTCAGGCAAAGTAGTAGCAATCGACGCCTATAACACAATCTACCAGTTCCTGAGCATCATACGCGGGCCAACGGGCGAGCCACTTGCAAACAGCAGAGGAGAGGTCACGAGCCACCTGAGCGGCCTCTTTTACAGGAATGTCAACCTCCTGATGGAAAACATCAAGCCAGTCTACGTTTTTGACGGCAAGGCAAACGAGCTAAAGATGGTCGAGATTGAGCGCAGAAGCAAGCTAAAAAAGGAAGCAACTGAAAAGTACCAGCTTGCAATCGAAGAGGGTAGAATTGAAGACGCGCGCAAGTACAGCACCCGCACGGCCGTCCTAACAGACACAATGGTCGAAGAATCAAAAAAGGTCCTGTCCTACCTTGGCATACCTCTCATTCAGGCCCCTTCTGATGGCGAGGCGGCTGCAGCTTACCTTACAAAGCGCGACATGGCCTTTGCCGTCGCAAGCCAAGACTATGACTCGATACTGTTTGGTGCAAAAAGGCTGGCGCGCAACCTTGCGATAAGCGGCAAGCGCAAAGTGCCAAACCGCAACGTGTATGTCGATGTCGAGCCGGAGACGCTTGAGCATGACAAGGTACTGCAGGAGACCGGCCTGACGCACGAGCAGCTGGTCGACGTTGGCATATTGATAGGCACCGACTTTAACCCTGGCGGGTTTCCCGGCATCGGCCCCAAGACCGCACTCAAGCTGATAAAAGAAGCCGGCAAACTGGAGAACGTAGACAAGATCAAGCACCTGCTTTCCGAAGTGCCGTACGAGGAAATCCGGAACATCTTCCTCAACCCGGAGGTCCCAAAAGTCGACGACAGGATCGAGTTTGGCGAGGTCAACCGGGAAAAGGTGCTGGACTTTCTCTGCGTCGATAAGAGCTTTTCGACTGACAGGGTGAGCGGCATGCTGGACAAGCTGCAAAAGTCGATAGCAAACCGCAGCCAATCGCTAGAGCAGTGGTTCGGTTAAATGTTATAATTTCTTACAAAAAAGCTGCGGAAAATCCTAACACATTAATTGTATTGAATGCAAAATAATAGCAGTAGTAGTTGTAGCGGCCATGGCAATCGAAGCAACCCAGGTAATTCAGGATTTTGCAATCATAATGATCGTTGCCTCCGTCATGGCCTTGATCTCATACAAGCTAAAGCAGCCGATGGTCATCGGCTACATAGGCGCGGGCATGATTATCGGGCCTTATACGCCGCCATTCAGCCTTGTGCTCCAGCCTGAGGTCCTAAACATGCTTGCAGAGATTGGCATAGTGCTGCTCCTGTTCGTTGTCGGCCTAGAGTACCCGATAGCAAGACTCCGCTCAGTTGGGAGGAAGGCGCTGGTCATAGCGTCGGCCGAGGCTTTTGGCACCTTTTCCCTCGGCTACCTTGTCGGTCAAACGATGGGATTGGCGCTTTTTGACAGTCTCTTTCTTGCGCTCTCGATATCAGTGACAAGCACGGTGATTGTTATGCGCGTGCTAGAAGAGCTTGGAATGCTCAAGGAGGAAGCGTCGTACCTGCTCCTCAGCGTCGCGGTAATAGAAGACATTATCATAGTCTCGATGCTGGCTGTGCTCCAGTCGGTGGCTTCGACCGGCGACTTGTCGCTGCAGGAAATAGCGATATCGGTCGGGCTTGTGCTGGCTTTTATTGGCGGCGCGCTATTCATCGGCTCAAAGACGGTGCCAAGGTTCGTCGACCTTGTCGGCAAGACGAACCACTACGATCTGGTAACAGTCGCCATCCTGGGCGTAGCGTTTGGCCTTGCTTTTATCGCAAACGAGCTCGGGGTTTCTGTTGCGGCTGGGGCATTCTTTGCCGGCGTGCTAGTCGCAGAATCAAAGACCCAGGCTGTTGCAAAAATCTTGGCCACGCCATTGAAAGACATGTTTGCCGCGCTGTTCTTTGTTTCCGTGGGCGCCCTCATGGACGTCACCCTTCTGCCGCTTTTCATAGCGCCAGCCCTTGTCCTCATAGCGACGTCTTTTGGAGCCAAGTTCGTGACGGTCTATTTCTCTGCAAGAGCGCAGGGCCTCCCAAAAAAGACGTCAATGCAGGCTGGCTTTGGGCTGTCGGCGTCTGGCGGCGAGCTGGCGCTGGTCACGGCCAAGGGCGGAGCCGACGTTGGGGCAACGAGCGCCTTTATACTGCCGATGGTCGGCGCGATGACGATAATCACTACCTTCCTATCGCCCTACGTCATCAAGTTCGGATGGAAGCTTGCGGGCACGCTCAAGCATGAGGAAAGAAGTGGTCCCCCAGCATAGCAGAACGATCCCCAATGCGAGGAATCTCTAGCGATATTTCAAATTTTGGAAAAGACAGATCCCTTTTCCGCAATATGAACGCGAAGTAGTGATCCATGAATAAAATCAGGCGCTAATAAGTCTTTATAGCGTGCGTTTCCAGTGGTTCCACGAAGTTAAAGTTAGTTAGTTCTTTTATATCACAGCTACAGCCTGCCTTCAAAAGAATTTTATTGTGTAACTAACAACAACAACCTTATCTGGCACAGTCCCTTGTTTTCTGTCAATTCTATGACAAGCCCTCGACGACGCTTGATACAAGCTTGCGCGCTATCGAGCCATCTTTATCAAGGCTAGGATTAAAGATAGTGATGTCCATCCCCACCACTTGACCTGACTTGAGAAGGACTTTCA
>DATFBV010000103.1:0-3838 GCA_035253605.1 Nitrososphaera sp. | reverse complement strand
GACAGGATCAATATTGTTAAAGAAAGTCAAAAAAGGATAAAGAAGGCTCTGATTGAAGGTTTCGAATATCATCATCTAGCGATAGCCAAATCGGACCACTTCCTTAGAAATCATACTGCTCAAAGACTAGACTTTGCAGTGATCTTTGTTGATTTGGTGAATTCTACAAGAATGAGCACTGAGCTAGCGCCTGATTTTCTTTCAAGGATAGTCACAGTCTTTACACAAGAAGTGTCATACGTTATTGAACATTTTGGCGGGTATGTGCTAAAGTTTGTCGGAGATGCATGCGTTGGTTACTTTGTGTCTAACCAGAACTTTGACAATATAGTACTCTGTGGACAGTCAGTAGTGTATGTAGTAAGAAATGCCATAAACCCGCTTCTTTTACAGATGGGACACGCAGGAATTGAAGTTAAGGTAACTTCAGATTATGGGCCACACACTATTGTCAGGTATGGATCAGATCGGGAAAGATCTCATGTGGATATCATCAGTGCAACGATGAATCTTGCTGCTAAAATGCAATCTGTCACAAGAGGTGGTCAAATGGTCATCGGCAGTTCACTTTACAGAAAGTTAAGCCATGACTCGCAGCAGAGATTTGAAAAGGCAAACCTTGATCAAATCAAGTGGAACTACCATAATTTGGCCGAACAAAATCCATATCAGTTGTACGTTGTCACTTTCTGATGTAACGATTGATGTTTGGCTTGATCATCATATTGCCACAGAAAGAACAGGAGATATAGAGAGAGAGGTATCATAATATATATTCTGCATTAATTGGAATGGCTGTTATCCACAATTTGGCCTTTATTCTTGTTTTGATAGGGTAATACGATTTAGCTCTATGTTTTACATGATAATGAGCAGCGCAGATAGAGGCAACATGAAGAGACGATCGAAAGTCGCAAATGCAGGTAATGAATTATCGTATTTACGATCAAACTTCTGGCTAGACGGATAGTAGCCATAGATCATGAAGGTGTTTAAAGAAACATGGTGTATCTAAAAATAAATCATATCAAAATTATCTAGAACTATTTGCCCTTATATTTTAAATTGGAGAAATCATAAAAGTCAGACAATTGCACTTCCCTCCTGAGCCTGAGACAACACGGATCATACAAGGTGCCGAGGACACTACACGTGCTGTTGTTATATTCTTCAAAAATGCAAATAGGGTCAGTGCATGCGCAGATTCCTTAGCTCCCTCTATTGCCATGGAAGTCGAGCCTATAAAGGAATGCTATGAGAACCTCAAGAATCGAAAGATCAAGGTCAGATGGATAACAGAAATCACAAAGGATAATCTTCCTTATTGCAAAGCTCTGATGCAATACGCAGAACTTCGTCATCTGGATGGGGTCAAAGGAAACTTTGGAGTGAGCGACACTGCGTATATTGCCACTGCCATAGTGAATAAAGCAAAGCCAGTGCCTGAGCTGATCTATAGTACTGCCAACAGTGTCGTCGAACAGAACAAGAATGTCTTTGACACCTTGTGGAGCAAGGCAGTTTTGGCTGAGGCCAGGATAAGAGAAATTGAAGAGGAAGTGACACGACCTGAGATAAGAGCCGTCAAAGATCCACAACAGATTCTTCAAGAAACTGTAGGGTTGGTTCGCCGTTCAAAGCAGTATTCAGTCTGTTCTGTACCTGGTGGACTGCTCTACGCTCACAATTATTGCTTTGATGCCTTCAAGGAAAAACTTGATCTCCATAGAACTGGAGAACACGCAGGCATCAGGTGGGTTACAAGGATCGAGGATAAAGAAGATAGCAAACTCTTTGAGGTTATCAAGACATTCATGAAGCTAGGAATGGAGATTAGGCATGTCACTACTGTTCCGGCCATGAGCTTCAGCGTATCAGAAAAAGAAATGGGTGTCACAGTTGAGAGTATGCGAGGTGGATCGCTAAATGCTAACGCGATATTCAGCAATGAACCCGCAATTGTTGAACAGTTTGCAGTTATTTTTGAAGAACTTTGGAACAGGGGTATTGATGCTAAAGAAAGAATTGAGGAAATTGAAAGCCAAACAAATACATTCATTGACATTATTCACAATCCAGCTGAAATTCAGAAGAGATACCACGCCTTGGTAGCATCAGCAAGGCAACAGGTTCTTCTTTTTCTACCTACGACTACAGCATATAGAAGAGAAGAAAAAATCGGAATCTTTGAATCTCTCGACCAAGCTATTGCACGCGGTGCGAACATACGGATATTATTGCCAACTGACAAAGAAATAGAAGAAAAAATAGAGCAGAAGATAAAAATAAAGAAAGGCTTCGAAATTCGTAAGATCAAAACAGCTGTTACGACTGAAGCGAGATCAAAGATACTCATTGTAGATAATAGTACGTACCTGATGGTTGAGCTGAAGGACAATACAAAAGAGTCTTTCGTTGAAGCGGTTGGTTCTGCGATTATTTCAAACAGCAAATCCACAGTCTTGTCCTATATCACCATGTTCGATAGCCTGTGGAGACAAGCTGAACTTTATGAAAAGCTAGAAGCCCACGATAGGATGCAAAAAGAATTCATTAACATAGCTGCACACGAGCTCAGAACTCCCGCTCAAGCCATACTTGGTTATTCAGAGCTGCTAGAGGGTGCTTCCGGAGAACACGCTACCGAGATGCTAAAATCTTTGACTAGGAACGCATATAGACTACAATCGCTTATAACTGATATTCTAGACGTTGCAAGAATTGAATCGGGCAGTCTAATTATAGAAAGCGAGAAACTGAATTTGACAGATCTAATAACCTTAGCGATTGGAGATGCCAAAAACCAAGTCAAGGTAAGTGGCAAAAAGATCGAAATTTTCTATTTCCATAAAGAAATGCAAGAGGCACAACAAGAAAAAAAGGATCTAATTGTCGAGGCAGACAAAGATAGGATATTGCAGGTTCTCTCAAATCTTTTGAGTAACGCTCTTAAGTTTACAAAGGAAGGAAGTATTGCAATTACGACAGAAAAAGTAGAGAAGGAAGTCATTGTCAAGGTTAAAGACTCAGGTAGTGGAATTGACCGTGAGATTTTTCCTAATCTTTTTGAAAAATTTGCAAGCAAATCTGAGAGGGGAACTGGACTTGGGCTTTTCATCTCAAAAAATATTATAGAGGCCCACGGCGGCAGGATAAGGGCTGAAAATAATCCTGATGGCTTAGGAGCAACGTTTGCATTCAGTCTACCTGTTATACCATAAGAGTTAGAGACATGTATGCGGGCGACGGTGTTGTAATTGTAGATCAACATCATCTATAGTATATTTTGATGTGTGACTGGTAAGACAAATAGAACTTGAGGCAGAGCATGATATAATATATCATTCGTCAAATTCACTCGAAGAATTACTATGACAAAAATGGAATGACATTCCAGTTACTTTATTAAGTAGGCGCAGAAAGTTTTGTGTGAGGGTGATTATGGTCTCGCAGGATGGCACGGAGCATGATAGACTTTTGACTTCTGTGCAGCCAAAGAAATACAGGGTAATGATCGTAGATGACGAACAGGATATCACAACCGTTTTCAAGATTGGGCTTGAAAAGAACCAGTTCATTGTGACGACCTTTAATGATCCTCTTGAGGCTCTTTCAAAGTTCAGACCGGGATTCTATGACTTATTGATCCTGGATATTAGAATGCCAGAGATGGATGGATTTCAACTATATAAAAAGATCAGAGACATCGATAATCAGGTGAAGGTATGTTTTCTAACCGCCTTCGATCAATCCCGCGGAGAGTTCAGGACTTTATTTCCATTTTTGGAAGAAGTAAAATGTTACCTTAAAAAGCCAATTACCGTTCGAGATTTGGTAA
>DATFBV010000102.1:0-28743 GCA_035253605.1 Nitrososphaera sp. | reverse complement strand
AGCATCTAAAATCACCAAATTATCATTTTTTATTTCGTTATTGACCGAGATACCTGCTTGTGTTAGAGAGTCTTTGATTCTGTCAAACGAATCATACGTGGTAACCAAGAGAACAACTTCATTATTATCAAGTGCCTGCTTTGCACTTTCGGAATATATCTTTCTATATGTTGTAAGGTCAGGATAAATTAGCAAGTTGTGGTCGTGGAAGTTTGAATGACGTATCTCTTCAACTAGAGAAGAAAATAATGGAGTAGACATACTCTTAAGGTTCCTACCGCTTGTATGGTTTTTCATCATTATTAATAATATTATGTGAATCTTCAAGGAAGGTTTTAGCAATAACTTTGTTGGCTGTGGGTGGACTTATCAGGTCAAATCTGTCTCCCATCCTACCGAACCCGCGTCAAAGTTGACCCTTTATTATCACTCGCCTTCTGTATGACATGCTGTCAGATTTGCAATCTCTAAGAGAAGAGAAAAAGGAAAAGAAAAAAAGGAATTTGTAGCTATTCTTGTCTTCCCTTCTTTCTCTTTTCTGGTCGTTATCACTAAATGTAAGTATTGTTATCAAAAGTAACATATCTATCTTGGGTAACCCGAGAAAGAAGGTATACCTGCTCATATGAGGGTCAATAGTTCAAGCTTTAAGCAGATCCAATTCCAATGTTGATTATAATATCAAATAGAAGTAGTTGTACTTGTTATCCATACACGTTCGTACAGCTCTAAGAAAATTTAGCATGCAACGGATGAGAAGATACAACACGTAAAACTAAATGGATTAGTAAAAGATACGTTATGAATATTTATTAAGTGTCCGAGGTGGAATGATAAAAAAAATATTTATTCATGTTCAAGTTTTTTTGCCTTCAGTATCTTCAGATTCAGCAACACCCTCGCTGGTTTTTGTTAGATGGCTTCCATGCCTTGTGGTATACTTTGCTGTGGCTTTATCATCGTCCATTTGTGTGTCAGAAGCTGATGTGGAAGTAGATTTTTCTTCTCCTTCGCTTACCATAGTATCTATAAGTCTTAACCAAAAACTATTTACCAGTTTTAGTACAAGTTTCTTAGACTAGATTATAGTAGTATTCAAAAACCGTGGTTGATGTTGTGCCCTTTTTACTTTCATGAACAGCATCATTTAGATAACCAAATCCACAGATCATCTGAAGGTCATGTTCGTGACAATTACTATATGATACAGTAGCCCAACAAATTATTTAATACGTCCTTCCTTTCGCAGATCTGCGAGTACTCTCATCAGAGTATCATAGTCAATATCAACATTGTTCAATATTACAGAATGGTCAGCCTTGCCAAATTTCTTGATGAATTTCTCCACAGTATGTTTTTTCCTTTGATATTTCCTGTCTAACATAATAACAGTGATTAAAAGATAATATAAACAGTTATTGAATAATATTAAAGTGCCTTAACATATTTAGCTGACATTATTAATTTGAGCTCTTGTTATGCAGAACTAGATTTTATTTTTTACAATTGGTTCATGATAAGGATAGTGGTATATAATAATTCCATACTTAAAAGCACTTTTTGTATAGCAGCAAATTTCCAGAGTCATCAGCGAAAATTGCTATAAGCAATCATTGTGTCTAGTTAAATGCTAAAGGAAATGAAGCTCGACTTGCCAAGGTATACTGAAAGATTTGGAGCGACCAGTCTACACGGAGTGCAACGTGTCTATGAGCTAGATTCAGGCTTTGATGACGGTAGGTCAGTTTCTGAATCTATAGTGAATATAGGAAATAACCAGATCGTCGATATAGAGAGGCGCATGGCCATAGTGATTCCCACTAAGGGAGAGCGATTGCGCCTGCTTGAAGGAGTGCTGAGCGGTATACCACATGATTGTCTAACAATCATTATATCAAACAGCCCAAGGCAACCAGTGGATAGGTACAAGCTTGAGAAGGAGGCACTTCAGCAGTTTAACAGATTTGTGGGGCGCAATGCATTCATTTTGCATCAGCGTGATCCTGTCCTGTCAGAAGTGCTTAGGGATGCAGGTTATGACAGCATCCTTGGGCCCGATGGCACGGTGAGAACTGGCAAGGCGGAGGGCATGGTAATAGGAATGCTGCTTGCCAAGATGGCGGGCAAAGAGTATGTAGGATTTATTGATGCAGACAACTACGTTCCTGGTGCAGTCAATGAATATGTCAAGATATTTGCTTCCGGCATTGCAATGTCTCAGACACCTTACGTCATGGTCAGGGTATCATGGATTTACAAGCCAAAAATATCTGAAACAGGACTTTACTTCAGCAAGTGGGGAAGAGTCTCAGAGATAACAAACCAACATCTGAATTCGCTAGTATCATACTATACGGGATTTGAGACAGAAGTAATGCGTACAGGCAACTCAGGCGAGCACTGCATGTCGCTCAAGTTAGCCGAGTTGCTTACGTATTCGTCCGGCTACGCCGTTGAGACTTATGAAATAGTAAACATGCTTGAGGAATTTGGTGGCATTATCCCCACTGTTAATCAGGACGCGATGGATAAGGGAGTCGAAATAATGCAGGTTGAAACACGCAATCCTCATTTTCATGAAGATAAAGGCGACGATCACTTGAAAGAAATGGTAGTAGGGTCACTAGGCTCAATATATCACAGCAAGATCAGTCCACCAAAGCTTCGTGAGAAGATATTAGAAGCCCTACGAAGCAAAAATATGCTGGGGGAAAGTGAACAACAGGATCCTCCTGCGCCGCACAAGATAGATCCATTCAAAGATGTAGATGTGCGGCAATTTGCAAAAGTTCTAAGCAAGGCCAGTACATACGCTCAATGATGCCATCATCGTCAAACCTCGCAGCGTTTGACATGGATGGTACGCTTATCCAAGGTAGGCTGGTCTTTGCGCTTGCAGACAGGTTTGATCTATCAGACAAAGTAAGATCTATACAGTCACACGGGCTAATGGCCGGACACGAGCAGACAAAGGCTATAGCGGCCCTATTTTCTGGCCTCACAACAAAAGATTTGGAATCTGCAATTGCATCAATGCCTCTTACCAAAAATTGTGAGCGTACAATTGCAGCGTTGAAAGACAGAGGCTACAAGATCGGTATCATAAGCGATAGCTATACTATAGCTGCAGGTTTTGTGGCTGATAGATTGAACCTGGATTTTGTGATGGCGAACAAGCTCCAGATATTTAACGGCAAGATCACTGGCAAGGTTGATATGCCACTTGGATGGGATAAGATCGGCTGTTATTGTAAAATTTCTGTCTGCAAGCGATATCACTTGGAAAAAAGCGCTGACCAGTTCTCTGTGCCAATAGAAAATACAGTCGCTGTTGGCGATACAAAGTCTGATATCTGCATGATACAGCGTGCAGGAATAGGTGTCGCATTTATGCCAAAAGACGAGGAAATAAAAAAGGCAAGCGATAAAATAATAACCGAACCAGATCTTCTCAAAGTATTGAACGTTGTGAATAAAGCTTTTTAAGCTATTACCACTAAATTATAGTGATTGAAGTCGAGCTTCCTGCTTCGTTGACGAAAAGGAACTTGGCTTTTGAAATTTGGTTAGAGTATCAATATGTGTGGAATAGCTGGAATTTTAAGCAAAAAAGGTGAGAATGTTGTGCCACTTGTAGGCTCAATGCTCCACTGTATGGTGAATCGTGGCCCCGATGGGGCGGGTTTGGTTGCAGACAATTGCATTGTCAAGTCCAATTCCATTTCGACAATGGAGCTTCAGAATGTCAGCGGGAAAAGCGCGCTTGGACATACACGGCTTGCAATAGTTGGAGGAACCTGTGGCGCACAGCCTTTTTGTAGCTGTGACGGCCGGATTCTGCTGGAGCACAATGGTGAAATATACAACTATAAAGAAATTAGAAAACGACTTGAAAAGCGTCACAAGTTCACTACAATGACGGACAGCGAAGTGATTGTGCATCTTATTGAGGATCACCTTCGTAAAAATAGTCTGTTGGGTGCCATAAAGAAAACAGTTGCAGAGCTTGATGGTGTCTATGCCCTTGCGATCCAGGATAAGAAGACTGGCGAAACTGTCCTTGTAAGGGACAGGATAGGTGTAAGGCAGCTGTATTATGCTGATACAAGCAACTTCGTAGCTTTTGCATCTGAACGCAAAGCGTTGTGGAAGATCGGGATAGAAGAGCCCACAAGAGGTATACTACCGGGTAGTGCGATCATTATTTCCCAAGATGGCCGGCTTCAAAGCTTCCAAGTTGCATACCCAATCCCCCAAAAGGTCCGAATAAAACATAGAACAATGGCATCAGCAGTTGAAGCATATAGGAAGGCATTGGTTGACGCGATGGAAAAGCGCGTTCAAGACTTCCAAAGGATAGGAATAATATTTTCTGGCGGCATAGATAGCGTGCTTATTGCGTACCTTGCATCCAAGATGGTGCCTGAAGTGATATGCTATACTGGTGGCGTAACCGGATCAAGCGATATTATCTATGCCCGCCAGATAGCTGATAGACTAGGCCTTAAGCTGAAGGTTTGCGAGCTCACCCAAGAAGGAGTAGAGAGACTGATACCGGAAGTGATGAATGTCATCGAGGATAGCAACGCAGGACAAGTTGAAGTGGCTCTACCAGTTTATTGTGCTGTCAAGCTGGCCCATGAAGACGGAATAAAAGTGATGCTTACAGGTCAGGGCGCAGATGAATTATTTGGAGGTTATTCATGGTATGCTAAGGTTGTAGAAAAGGAAGGTTACAAAATGTTGCGCAGACATATGATAGAGGATCTTCTTTTGCTCTATAAGGAGACACTTGAGCGTGAAGACAAGATAACAATGGCGCACAGCATCGAGCTAAGAGAACCGTTCCTTGACCCTGACGTGATAAAAGTCGCTCTAGCAACCAGCTTGCGGCTCAACGTTAGGGGCGAGAGAGATAGTTTTGGCAAGCATGTACATAGAAAGCTTGCAGAGACACTTGGGATACCCAGGGACATCGCCTATAGGATTAAAGAAGCGGCGCAGCATGGATCGGGCATGCATGGAATGTTAGACGCCATAGCAAGGAAACACGGATTTGATGACTCTACAGTACCCCAGATTTACCTTGAGGAGCTCAGGATGCGTGAGAAAATAGGAAGCTCACAGAGGTACGGCTACCTCTTTGGCGACAGTAAGATATGGATTGCAGAACCCCACATGCAGATGTATCTCGATAGCATATTAAAAAAGATAGCCGGGTTGGAGCTTATAGCAGTACAACACTAGACTCAAGCAATGTTGCAGCTTGTAGCTGACCTTATGCTTCGAGCAGTTAGGAAAGGTGCAACGACTAAAGCAGGGATGCTTGCCGCTATAAAGAGTGTCTGAAATGGGGCAAGCACGCTTGCGCTTGTGCCTCCTGCTCCTGCGACCCCTATTCCAAGTAGCGCTGAAATGAGACTGCCAGCGCAGGTGGGGCATCCAACAAATAAGCCGCTTGTGGCCCCAATGCCTGCTGCAAGGGATGTCTTTGTCTGAAGCGACTTCTTTAGTCTAAACGCAAAGATGCTCAGTGTAATATTAAAGCCTACCAGCAAAGATACGATAGTAGCAAGAATCACATTGAGTGGTATTATCAGAATCAAAAAATGATCACTGATGTAGAGAGTGACCATGGGCATGTAGCCGGGGGCCGCGCAGCATGGTATCAAATCAAGCGAGGGTACCTCGATCCCCCTTTCAGTAAAAGATACATCCGCCCTGTATACAAGTATCTGAGAGAGAAAGCCAAAAAATATCCCATAACCAATCGCAGCAGCTATCATTATTTTCCAATAATTTTGGTCAGAAAATGCGCCTGTGATAAATGGAATTAGGCTGTTGGTAGGGCTTGATGCAGTCCGGATGTACTCTGACCGAAAAATGAGGTATGCGCCATATGCCATTGATGCCATAGAAGCAGTAGTTATGGCAAGCATGCCCCATGCAAGTCCTGTTAGTTCCTGTGACTCAATCCTCAATAGCTCTGAAGAAGGCATCGTCAGCCGGCTGTATATTATGAATGCAATTATAAGCGAGAAGAAGCCTACAAAAAGGACTCTAAAACCGCTTTCCCTCAAAGCTTGCCATTTCTTCTCTTCCATGCCAGATTAACTGTATATGAAATTAGATAGGACTGCAAATTAAATCCTATCGTAGATCCGTAAACCCTTAATTCTCGGTAAATCCACTATACTAGCGACACAATGTCTGAGGATCCTTCGCAAGAGAATGAGGAATACATTTTCGCCAAAATAAGTTATGTAGGATTCGTAGACCAGCTGGGGCTCGAAGGGGTCGTAGTATTAAAGTCAAATGACGGCAAAGAGTTCCCAATGCGAGCATTCTCCGGCGAGGTGGCAAGGCACATTTCTCGTTTTCAAGAAGGAGACAAGGGCAGCATACCTACGATCTATAACTTGGTTGAAGAAATTGCTGTAATGCAGGATCTTCTGCTGGTCAAAGTGCATGTCTACCAAAGTGGTTCAGTTCTTCGAGCAAATCTTTACTTTAAAAGCAAAAAGGGCGAGATTGTACTTCGCAATTATCGTGCTTCTGACTCTATAGCATTGGCGGCGTACTACGACATACCAATCAAGGTAAGAAAGGGCCTTTTTGAAGAAGCTATAGAGCGCTAGGTTAGGTTAAGTCACAATGTCAGACAACTTCTGCTGCTTCATAGCATCCTTTATCTCCATGGCAATCCTGCGGCCCACTCCCATCGTATGGCCATAATAATATTTTGTATAGGGACTTGTAGTCGCCATTATAGGATTACCCGGCACACGCAATGAAACATCGTATACTACAAAGTCAAGGTCAACTGTAACAATGCTTTGAAGCGAAATAGGGCCAATTATGCCCGGCGGATACTCTTTTCTTACTGCAAAAGCAATTTTGTCCCCCATTTCAAAGATCTTCTCCAATAGTGATTCTCTTATGCTCGCTGGAGTGTGACCTACCTCGATATTTTGTGTCTGGATATCTATTTCCATCTGTTCTCTTGCGGGGAGTGAAACAACGTCGTGTATGTTAGTTTGAAGCCTCCGCTCTATTCCAAGAAATTCTGTTTCACCTGTAAGAGGAGAGATAAAGAAATTCAAATTAAAATAGGTGCCTGGCACATATTGCTCAATCGTGGCACTGTCGAGGTCTTCCTTTGTCACTAGCCGTTGCTCAATCTTTTGTTTTGACTTTTTCTCATAGTCCTCATAAGAGGACACAATGAAAAATGCTCTCTCCAGCTTGCGAGTCGCCTCTTGTACTTTTATTATCGCTAGTCCATCAATATCTGACGGATTGCGATAGATTTTTGGATGATGTATGCCTGCCTTTTCCAGTAGATAATATTGGTTTCTTGGTGCGCTCCGCTCTTCTGCACGCAAAAGTGACCTATTACCAAAGATAGGTACCCTCAGGTTGTTTTCAATGTTGTCATAGCCTAGGTAGGCAGTAAAAGCCCTATGAGCCACCATTACGGCGTTAGATTGTATTAATTTTTCTTGATTCTCGTGATATAATATATCTGAGAACTTGTCTAGCAAAAGGATTTCATCTGCAAGCCGCTTGAATCGCCTATACGGTAGTTCTCTGCCTCTTTGACATATGCATATAGTCTTGAGGTTCTCATCTTTTGCACCATCCATTATTTCCAATGCAGAATGACTTCCTATGGTGCCTAAGGTAACGTTCTTGGAATCATATTTGCTAACAATAGCTGCAATCTGCTGCAGACTGATCAATAGTTTGAGGTGAAAAAAGGATCTAATAAAAAGGTTCCAAGCTATTGCTTGGTTTTGTTGAGTTCTATTTCAATTGCAGTCCTCAACTCGTCATCATTTTTGTTAGTATAGTCAATCCCAAGGGAGTCAGCTATGGCTTCAAGTTTTTCCCTTCCAACGGTTCCCTCACTTTTCATTTGTTGAAGCTCCCTTTTGGCCTCAATCCTTGCCTTGTGAAATTCAGCACTAGCTTTGCCAAATGATCTCGCAAGTTCCGGGATCTTTCTAACGCCAAAAAAGACAACTACGATTAATGCAATGATAATAACCCATTCCAATCCTCCAAGGCCTGCAAATTGCATTAGGAGATTCGATGATGATGCTTCTATGATCAAGCCATTATCTATATATAAAAAGAATAAATTAGGATTTAAGTGTTAGTTTTTAAGACAGCTCGTGCCGCCGCCCTTCTTTCAACAACCAGCATGCCTGCAAGATAGAGTATTATCATAGGACCTGCTATTAACCATAATGTAAGTCCACTACCATCCGGAGTAATTAGCGCGCCAAAAATTACCATGATAAGAGCAGCATAACGAAAATTCTTTCGCCAGAACTTAGGGGAAATAATGTCGGTAAGTGATATCCCGTACATCAGTATTGGTAACTGAAAGGCGATGCCAAAGCCAAGGAGGAACTGCAGTACAAACGAAATAAAATTGTTGATCGTGAAAAAAGTATCCGCATTAAGAGCCTCTCCATATTGATATAAAAAGCCAAGCACATATGGTATTACTAGAAAGTAGCAAAACGCAACGCCTACTACAAAAAGTGCAAGTGAAGGAAGGAATACGTTCACCAAACTAGTTTTTGTCTTACTGCTTATTGCAGGTGAGATGAATGCTGATATCTCTCTCATAGTGAAAGGGATAGAGGCAGTTAGGCCTATTAGCATAGAAAAATAAATCTGGGAAAAAAATGCCTGACCTGGAGCGGTCTGAATAAGGCTTACGCCTTCTGGTAGTAGGGTCTCTTGCATGTAGAATGTAAGCTGAATGGAGATATTGTGCAGTGGGTTTGGATAGGGGTATACAAATTGAATGCCGTTAATCTGAATTGGGCGCAGTTCAAACGTCATAACAAATATGGTGATAATAATTACCACCAATGCTATTCTGAGTATTCTGACCCGGAGCTCGTCAATATGCTCCCTGATGGTCATCTCTGCCACCATTGACATCTATTTGTTAATGCCGGAGAAATATATTGCTATACTCGTGTATTTGCCCAGTATCAATCAGTCCCGGTTATTGGAAGAGCCTTGGATGAAGGTAGTTTAAATGACTCTTGATCAATCTCTTCCTTGCTCACCTTTTCAAATTCTATGGTGAGCTCAACTGGAGCGTTAAATCTAAGACTGAGCTCATTACCAAGCATGCCTATCGACTTTGAGTCGGCAAACTCCTTTGAGCCCTGTAGGAACCCCCTGCTATGCAATGAAAGGAGCTTCCCTCCAAAGTTAGATTGCAAAAAGGAGGCTAGTTCGTCAACCCTTTTTTGAGGAATATCATTGTAGTAAAAACATATTCCGTGCACGGGCTCTTTGTCAAAAGGTGTACCATATCGATACCAAAAGATTCCGAAGTGCTCATATTCTCCCTGCATACATTTGATGTCCCAGTGGTTGGCTTTTTCTGGTGGATAGGCTGCTTGCAAAACCTCAGTAATGTTAAGCCGCCAGTATCTTACGCGCATATTAATACGGCTGGTATTGTCAGAGAGGGTAATATAATAACAGTTCGGATAGATAGATTGCTACCAACCCATGGTATCGTTACCGTAATTGAAACCCTGTTTCTTATTCTGAAATTATCATCCATGTAAAGAATAGAGTCTGGCAATCGTCTTTAATTAAAAGATTTCATGAGCGAAAAAATAAAAGAAGGTCTAAGTCAAGTAAAGCCTCTATTCATTATGACTGAATCAATTCGTTATGATAGGATCAAGCTCTTTGAAGAGATGGAAAAGCAATTTGAGAACAAAAACGAGCAGTACTTTAAGGGACTTCTTGACCATCATGATAACGTAGTGCGGACTCGAGCAGTATGTATCCTTGCAGGGATAGGTGCAGAAAATGCAGTTGAGCCTATTGGCCAAGTTCTAAAACATGATAAGAATGCCCTTGTAAGACATGAGGCTGCTTTCTCACTTGGCCAGCTTGGATACAGAAGGGGCATAGAGCCACTTGCCAATGCTGTCAGGTATGACTCAAGCTTCTTTGTCCGTCATGAAGCTGCAGTTGCACTTGGCGTCATAGGCTCGGAGGAAGCAAGAAAGACTCTTAGCGAAGCACTCAAAGACGAAAGCGAAGAAGTAAGAGAATCCGCAGTAGTAGCTCTTGCAAACCTTGATTACATCAAGGCAACCAACCGAGCCGACAGCCTCTTTTCAAAGATGACTGGTGGATAAAAATTGAATTGGTAGTGACCTATGATTATTGTGTTAAGGTTTCTTGCGAGCCTTGGGGATAAGACAAACACATCGTGTAAGGCCACTCGACACTAAAATTTCCTGCAGAGATAACATGAATATTGGGTTTTGATATTTTAGCACTAACTAATCATGCTATACGCAGTTGAACCAAACCAAATGAGTAGTAATCCGTATAAGTGACATGTGTATATGCATCTCGTATGGGAATTTCTGCTGTAACATGGAGATGTCCAAGATGCAATCTAGATGTTGGTGGAAGCTTGGGCGAATTGAGATATCACTGGAAAAGGGTTCATGGCGCTTCTCCTACGACAAAGAGTGAGACCCCTGGCGATACTGGGGTCTGACTGGCACATTTTATAAATGCCCCTCTATCTATATTTTAAGTGGAGTAAGAACTATATTTTCAGTCCTCTACATATTATAGGAAGAAAGGTATTCAACGCAAGTAAGTTCTCCCAGTTTCCTAACCGCCTGCGAATAGAAATTGCGGACTGAGTGATTCTGTGTCGAGTATAGATAGGTGCAAGACTTTGACAACATCTATATATCGTGTTTAGCAGAGCTTTCAGATGTTGACGCCTTAGAACCATCAATGCAGCAAAATGAATTTATGCAACAATAGTAATTTCATAATTAGCAGAACCTTTGAATCATATTATCCACCTTTCTGCAAAGGAACCTCTGCTACTACCTTTGTTCCTTAAGTGGGCAGGGGGTAAATTACAACTCATTGAACAATTCGAGAACCTTTTTCCTCACAAATTCCGTAATTACTATGAACCTTTTATTGGAAGTGGAGCAGTATTTTTCTATGTTAAATCTAAATTAAAACCTAACAAAGTGCTTCTCTCAGATACCAATGAGGAATTGATAAATTGCTTTCTTATTGTAAGGGACAAACCATCTGAACTTGTTGAATTACTTTTGAACCACAGAAAGAAGCATTCAAAGGAACACTATTATGCAGTTAGGAGCATCGAATCCAATAGATTAGACAGTGTAAATAGGGCAGCACGATTGATTTACCTTAACAAGACTTGTTTTAATGGTCTTTACCGAGTTAATTCAAAAGGGCATTTTAATGTCCCATTTGGAGATTATAAGAGCCCTTCCATTTTTGATAAAAATATACTATTCCAAGCAAGCCAACTACTTCAAGGTGTAGATCTACAAGTCATGACCTTTGAAAAAGTCCTTGACTTTGCGGGAAAGGATGACTTCGTCTATTTCGACCCTCCCTATATTCCTCTATCTAAGACTTCGAGTTTTACTCGATATTCTAAGAGCGATTTCTCTATGAAAGAGCAGAAACAGCTGTGCGAAGTGTTTGAAACACTTGACTCTCGAGGGTGCTTTGTTATGGTTAGTAATAGCGACCATGCATTAACAAGAGAGCTTTATAGACAGCACAAGAAGAATACTGTTGTAGTAAGGGCAAAGAGGATGATTAATTCTGTGGGAAGCAAAAGGGGCGCAATTAATGAATTAATAATAACAAATTATAATACAGATGATAAAGTTGAGACATCTCTTCCTTCGCAAGTCAGTAATTTTCAATAACATTACTCAGTTAATGAGTCAAAATTTGTTTATATATAATCTAGTATAACTTTTGTGAGACATTGGTTGGATAAGAAAACATAAATTACATTGTCAATTAGGCTTGCCTAACGCTTTTGGAGAATAGAAGAATCAGAGTGGGCATCGATGTAGGTGGCACATTCACCAAGGCCGTGGCTATTGAGATGATGACAGGCAAGATAATAGGCAAGGTCACGATCCCCACAACACACACTTCATCTAATGGTGTTTCGACTGGCATAGTTGAGGCACTTAAGACATTGATACAAAGATATTCGATCCAAAACTCCGAGATTGAGTTGATATCTCACAGCACCACACAAGCAGTCAATGCACTTCTTGAAGGCGATACTGCCAAGGTTGGGATTATAGGCATGGGTGTGGGCTTGGAAAAATCAAATGTAATCAAGCGCACAAACATCAAAGGTGTTAAGCTTGCGCCAAACAAGTATTTGCAGACCTGCTATCGCTTTATAGACACTTCAAAGTATCTTGATGATAAGGAAATAGAGCAGAGGATAAGTGAATTAAAAAAGGAAGGTGCTCAAGTCATTGTTGTTAGCGAGGCGTACAGCGTTGATGACCCAAGTAACGAGCGGTTCGTAATGGATAGATCAGATATTCCTGCCACCGCAGGTCACGAGCTGACCGGCGTATACGGACTTGAAATAAGGACTCTTACTGCAGCAATCAATGGAGGCATCTTGCCTAAGACAACCACAACTGCAAAGTTTGTAGAGTCTGCTGTGAGGGATGAAAAAATTGCTGCTCCTGTTCTAATAATGAAAGGCGATGGCGGAGTCACAGACATGAGCACTTTTCGGAACAAGCCAATTGTCACCGTCCTATCCGGCCCAGCAGCAAGTGTTGCTGGGGCTCTCCTCCACCTGCGTCTAATTGACGGCGTATTTATAGAAGTTGGGGGCACGTCAACTAATGTCTGTGCCATCAAGGATGGCAAGCCAGAGGTGCGCTATGTCACGATAATGCAGCACCCAACTTGCATTCGATCGCTTGATGTCCGAGTTGCTGGGGTCGCGGGTGGCTCACTTGTACGCTGGTCAGGCAGAAAGATAACAGACGTTGGCCCTAGGTCTGCGCATATTGCCGGCCTTCCCTACTCATGCTTTGCATCCTCTGAGGAGCTTGAGAATGGCCAAATCATCACCTTCAAACCAAAAGAGGGCGACTCCATTGATTATATTGCGATCGAGTCAGCAGGAGGCAAACGCTTTGCGATAACAAACACGTGTGCTGCAAATGCACTCGGCCTTGTGCCGGAAGGCGACTATGCAAGGGCAAACCAAACTTCTGCTAAACTAGCACTTTCAATACTTGCCAATAGGCTCGGCACTACGATGGAGCAGGCATCGACCACGATCCTTGACATTTCTGCCAAAAAGGTGCTTGATATAGTTGAGCATGTGATTAAAGAATACAAGCTCAAGAAAGAGCGCGTTGTGCTCATAGGTGGGGGTGGAGGGGCATCAGTGCTCGTGCCCTATATTGGGTTCAAGCAGCAGCTCCAGTACAAGATTGCAGAGCATGCAGAAGTGATCTCATCCATCGGTGTTGCAGCGGCAATGATTCATGAAGAGGCAGAAAAAACTGTCACCAATCCCAAATTGGAGGACATTTCTGCACTAGCAGAGCAGGTGAAAGAGGCGGCTTTAGGGCGCGGTGCATTGCCTGAATCAATTACAATTCAGTCAGAATACATCAGCGAGCGATCGATTATGCGAGTCACTGCGATGGGAAATGTTTCATTGGATATCGGTACTGCAAATGCTCAGGAGATAAAGAGAGAAGAAGCTCATGTCCTTGCCTGCGAGCTTTTCGGTATAAATGAGGGAGTAAGGTGCATTTTGGATACGGATAATTATCATATATTTGCCTGCGAGATGAACAAGAAAATGCTCTTCTTGAAATCTAAAAAGCAGCAACAGGTGCTAGTACTTGATAAGTATGGCAGGGTCAGGTTGTCAGTCGAAAATGCATCGATTTTCACTGGCTCGCCAGAGCATGTGGCTGATAGGATCAAAAGCTTCCTCAGGCAACACGCTATGAGCGGAAAGGAACTTGCCCCGCAGGTTCATATTCTTGATGGCGTAAAATTGATGGACTTTTCAAGCCTTACCGCTCAAGAGCACATCTCAAAGGCAGTACACGATGAACTGGAAAAGACTACCACCAAAAATGTTGCAGCAATAGTAAGAGTTTAGCTAGAATAGAAAAATGCAATTGTCAAGTAGCATATTGCTTAAGAAGTATAATGGTTATTAATAATTTGAATAGCTGTGACGAAAACATCTGAAGCTAGCTCCGCTATATCTGACAAAGTGTCAAATAATAGTAGAGAAATCAGCATCAGTCAAAATGGAGAAGAGCTTTTCATAGGTACCGCTGAAACAGAACATACAGAGATGTATCTTAAAGCTATATGGTACCTCCATGAAAAAGGTCAAGATGCTAAGGTTAGCTCGATAGCAAAGTTGCTCAATGTCACACAACCTTCTGTTGTACAAATGTTACATAAGCTACGCAATTCAAATCTTGTGGAATACAACCAAACCAAGGTGACACTTACTGAAGACGGAAGGGGAATTGGAAGGCAGATGATTAGAAATACTAGACTACTTGAAGTTATGATGAAGGATGCACTAAAGATAGAAGTAGATGAAGAAATGGCCTGCGGAATAGAACATCATATGAAAAATATCTTTACAGATGCTCTTTGTACCCTTCTTAAGCATCCTAGAAAATGTCCTCATGGCCACAATATTCCAAAGGGAAAATGTTGTAACTAACTTGGCTACTAAAAGAGCAGATTAGAGATAGCAGATCCCAAGTTCTAAAACTTCTACTCATTATATTGCACTTTCCAACACAGTTCTACAATTGTCTTTGTTTTCAATCTCTGAAAACCTTTTGTGAGAAAGGATACAAATCTTCTTAAATGAAAGTAGTGCCATTTATAACACTAGCCAGGACAGTAAAGGAAAAAGCGTACAAGGCTATTGCCCACTCTAAGATTAGAAGTGGCCTAACCATCATAGAAGCTCTTGGGTCCTTTGGATATGGATCAGTCTCAAAAACACGCTACAACTCATTATGAAAGACAGTTTAAATATTAGGCCAAACTAATTAGGTCGACCTAATTAATGGGCAGCATCTTGTCCTTTGAACACGATGAAGCTATACCGCGTTTGCAACTCCTTGCAGACATTGTTTCTCATAAAATAGTAATACTATCAACAATTGATATTGCAAAGACAGCTCAACAGATAGCCTTGGAAAACAACCTTCCTATTTGCTCCACACTCAAGCAGTATTGATGAAGGTGATCAAAAAATAAATTGAACCTACAAAATATTATTTATCCATCAACAATCAAGCCAAGAACGAAATTAGTTTTCTGTTTTCTAATAACAATAGTAATCATTCAACCATTTATCTCAAATTCCTTTTCTGTATATGGTCAACAGCTTAGCGATACGGATGCGCTTATCGTCATGGTCAACATTGAGAGGATCCGTACTCAGCTTTGGTTAACTGAACAAAGCTTAAATGAAGACAATCCTGAAATGGCATTTGCACATGCTTTCATTCCACACACCGCAACGTTTCCAGCTATAAAAAATCAGCTGATACAGACTGTGGGAGAACAACCCACCAAGCAGCTTGAATCATTGCTTACCGACCTTCCTCTGAAAATGAGAACTGGGGAATATACAGAAGTAAAAACAAGGGAAAGCATAGGGCAAATACGCGGACTGCTGGACCAAATCTCTCAACAATCTGTAGGGCCCGAATTTCTTTCTGATAAAGGAATTGTTTCCCAAGTTGTTGTATTTCTCTTGCGTGATGCGGTGCAGTCATATACAACAATTTCTAATGCATCTGATGGATCTGGCGATGAGAATAACCCACAGGATATTGATTACGAGAATGCAGTTGGACTTGTCCAGATAGCTCGCCAAAATTATCAAGAAACTTTGTCGCCATTAATAGAAGATAGTAGAAGAAAAACTGAAATTGAGTCATTCTTCAATGAACTTGAAAGTTCTATAGCTCAAAAGATGGACAATGAGACAATTCTGCGCCTTACTACGGCAATTGAAAGAGACTTGGCAGAAGAACTATCAGTAAGCGAGGGGAGCGAGAGCACAAGTGAACATCAGCAGTATTTTGCTACAATAAGAACACTATTGTCAAATGTTATTTTGGAAGTAAATAATGGCAATTATGAGCAGGCAGACCAATATGCTGTATCTGCATACTTGGATAATTATGAATATCTGGAAGCACCAATTGAAAAACATGATCCAGAACTAATGGTAACAATTGAAGAGGAGATGAGAGAAGAGCTGCGCAGGATGATAGAAGCAAGAGAATCCTCAGAATCTATAGAAGCCTTTGTCAATGGCATCCTCGTGAAACTCGACAGAGCAGAAGAGCTATTAAAAAATGATGCATCATTTAACCAAGGTTCAGCGCCACCATCAACAACAACTTCTTCTGGCCTTTTTGCAGACATTGAAGGACTGAAGGCCGGATTTGGTACCTATACTGGTGAGCGCAGGGACATTGGCGAAGCTGAAGACCCTGCAAAAGCCGCAGTTCGTAGCGACATTGATAGGATCAGGATGCAGCTTGATGAGACTCTCCTGCTACATAAAGAAGGAAACTATGATGGTGCACTTCTTACATCAAGATCTGCTTACTTGGATAGTTATGAGAGTGTAGAGATTCCATTGCGTCCTATAGATCCAGATTTTACTCTTGAAATGGAGATCAAGTTTGCAGAGCTTAGGAATCTAATTCAAGATCATGCACCGTATGGACAGGTCGAATCAAAAGTTGTTGAAATTAGAAGAGGGCTTGATGAATCAGAAAGATTAGTATCCGGTACTGGCGTTTTAGCTCCGACGATTGCATTCTCTACATCCTTTTCTATAATATTCCGAGAAGGTCTAGAATCTGCACTAATAATAGGGGCTATCTTGACATACTTGGAGGCATCAAGAAATAACAGATTCAAAAAACATGTATACTATGGCATAATGGTAGCACTTGGAGCAACCGCTGTTACTTGGTTTATAGCTCAATTTATCATAGATATCTCCGGAGCAAGTCGTGAGCTTATAGAAGCCATTGCAGGCGTCTCTGCTGTTGCAGTTCTATTTTGGGTAAGCTTTTGGGTATTGAACAAGATTGAAACAAAGCGCTGGATAGAATTTGTAAAGGCCAAAGTCTGGAAAGCTACAGCTACCGGCAGCATAATGGTTTTTGTGCTGCTTTCTTTCTTTACAGTGTATAGAGAAGGTTTTGAGACTGTATTATTTTATCAAGCAATGCTTTCTTTTGCTAAATATATGGAATGGTACGTTGTTGCAGGGCTTGTTGTTGGTTTGGCTGTGATAGTTGCAACCGCAATTGTAGTTAGAAAGCTTGGAAGAAGACTTCCTCTAAAGGTCTTATTTGCAGTAACAATGGGAATTGGCGCATACATGTCAATAGCGTTTATTGGCAATGCAATACGCGAATTCCAAGAAGTAGGCTATATATCGACAACACATCTTATTGGAACAGTGCCTAGGCTTGACATAAACTTGGCAACAATGACTGGTATCCATCCCACGCTTGAGACAATCGTCGCTCAAATCGCACTTCTTGCAGTATATGTAGTAGGCTCATTGTACATATTGATCATTCAGCCAAGACGACAGAGACTCATAGAAAGTGCACGTAAGTCCAGAGAAGATTTGGTAAGAGAAGATAGGAGCACAGAAGAAGGCAAGGGACTTTAGCAATCCCTATCTACGGGCAGACTTCCAGTAGAAGTACAATTCCAATAAGGTCAGAGAGAGATTGCCACAGAGGCCATAAAGTAATAGTATTGCTAGTGACTAGTTGGATTTGTTG
The DNA here is from genome assembly GCA_035253605.1 of Nitrososphaera sp. GTDB lineage: Archaea > Thermoproteota > Nitrososphaeria > Nitrososphaerales > Nitrososphaeraceae > Nitrososphaera. Next base: position 11,020 of record DATFBV010000102.1, on the reverse strand, counting down.
ATGCTTCCGAAATAGATGCAAGATGGAACATGTCAACAACACTTTATCATCGTTAATCGTAATACGATACGAGCAAAAAGAGAAATTTTAGAAGTAAGAAAAAAATTTAATCTTAAAGAAAAGAGGGAGAGAAGAATAATTTGTGCTATGTATTGTTGTTGTTATTTTGTTGCTATTGTTGGAGTAGCTCTGTGGCTCTATCTAGATTTGCATTTATCATAGCAATATGTTGTTCTATTTGTTCTATCGGAACCCTGTCCGTTATCATCTGCCTAAGCTCTTCTCTTAACATTACCTCTGTTTGTTCCATCAGCTGTTGATCGTGTTGGGCAATGGGTGCTTCTACATGTTCGTAGTTCTCCAGGTATGCTTCAATCGCAATGTTCTCTGCTCCTTGATAATCTTGTGATCTGTAAGCGGCTACAAGTTCTGTCAGTAATGATTTAATGTTGTTTATTATTGCGATAGGATCCTGCTCTTCTGCACCCGCCTCTTCACCAGTTAGTTGACTCTCAGAGAGTCCCGTGATTTCTGATAGCTCATGTGTTATTCCATTTATTGTCGTTTCAATGTTTGCGGGGTCATCTCTATTGTTTACTGCATTATTCAAGTTAGAAAAGAGTTCATTTACCTCCTCTATCTCGTGCGCCATACTCTGGTTGATATTGCTTGCAGATGAATTGAATATGCTCTGAGCTCTGTGGATGAATGCTTGCCCATCTTGGTATTCTATAATTTCTATTATTGTGCCATTTGCAACTGCTTCTCCATATTCGTGTCCTGCAGTATCCAATAGCCTAGCTACTACACTTGCATTAAAAGCAGAGTTGCTGAGTTCTGAACTTGGTACTAATGTTTGCACAATATTGTCCAATTGCATATTGATAGAGTCTATTTGGCCCCTGAACTCCTCTGGCATAACATTGGGAACGCTAGAAGATAAGTCCTGCAGAGCCACCGACAAGGTTTCGTTAAGTGTGCCATTTTGGCTTACAAGCTGCTCTTCAATGCTTGCATATATTTCTTCGATTGGATGTAGGGTATGAGCCTGAGCTAGGGTATCGTTTCCAGATTCTTTATTGACGAGTGCCTGATCAAGATGTCCTCTTATCTGCTCTATGTTTGAAACAAATTCGACAAAGGTAACATTTGGTGCAATTACAGTTGATGTCATTGTTTCATTTGCAACACTGCTAGTTCCATTAGGGCTAGTTTCTACACCTGATGTATTCTGATTTGGACTTGAAACTGTAATTGTACCAGGTTGTTGTAGTTGATATGGCGCTCCGTACGTTAAAGCATATAGACCTGAGGAAGACAGTAACGTAATCAGGACCATAGCTCCCAAGATCCCAAGATATGGTGATCTGCTGTTTGTTCTTCTTTTCTCATAATCCATAATTAGGTTCGCCTAATTAGGCTGGCCTAAGTTTTTATCAGTTACGAAAGAAAGCAATAGTAAAACATTAGCATCTATGTTTCTGCATCCAACACTAGTATAGTATTTACAATGTTGTGATTTAAAGGGATGCATATTCTCATCTATTTTTATATTGGCGGGATCCTGCTATTTCATTATAACTTCGTGATCCAACATAAATCAACTTTTGCTGTCAAGAAACTGGCAATCCATTGCAGAGCCGAACAAGGAGGATATTTACAGACAGGTTTGTGAAGATGGTCAATGAATATATCGAGATGAAAGTGCATTTTAGATATCACGTAGGCATTGACTGAAATGTAAAGAGACCATCTAAAACCTGCAGATATTGTTCCTCTGTTGAATAGGGTATTTTTAAGATTCAGGAAATAGGCAAGCTTTGACTGGCTTCTTGTGTCATCGGAATTACAATCCTTGATGCTTGTTGCGCTGCTCGGCTTTTTGAGGTAGATACATAGCAAATTCTTTTACATCCATTACCAAGCCGTAGTAGTCTCTTACAATTTCTAACGTAGACTCAAAGTGCTTAATGTTACCTGATGCTGTTGCGTCTGAGATGAGTATTACATCGTATCCATTATTGAATGCATCTCTCAAAGATGCCTCCACGCATATCGAGGTGTCTATTCCACAGAATACTAGAGTATCGATTCCAATGCTTTTCAGCCAAACGCCAATTTCGGTGTCCTGAAACGCCGAATCTCGTCTCTTGATGACAACGTGATCCATTGTGGAGGGCTTGATTTCATCTACAATATCTGCATCCCAAGTGCCTATAACACAGATTGGCTTTGTGCGTATTCTCTCTTCCCTTGACTTTGGCAGCATCTTGTGGGTGTTTGTTAAAAGATCTATTCCAGATTTTTCCCTCACGGCCTGGGTGTAAAATATCGGTATATCGACGCTCCTGCAAAGCCTGATCAGTTCTGATATCTGTGAGATAACATGCTGGTAGCGGGAAACATCCATCCCAAGTTGGTCGTACGATCCACCTTTGCTTACAAAGCCGTTTTGAACGTCTATTACTACAAGTGCGGGGTTAACATTATGCCCCTGAATGTTGATAATGGTCATATGGGAATTAGAGACGCGGACTGACCTAATAAATTTGAAGTAACTCTATCCACCACCAGGAGCAGTAACAACGTCAATACTGTAAGACGAGTCAGTAACAAATTCCGGCCTTGCCCCCTGCCAGCCCTTTAATGTGACAAGGATTTTCCTGTTATAAGGATCGACTGCAGCTTGGAACCGTCCCTTGCTGTTTATGCTGTGTTCAAACGCAAAATGAGTATACTCTTGCAAAAGTGATCCAGCTATTTGTGGCGTGAATGAGATTTTGTTTTCAAGTAAGTTCAATCTCATTCCAAGCATCATTTCGCGCAAGGCATGAATGTACATGCTAATAGACCAGGCCTGCAAGATGCATGAATTGAAGGGATCCGGTTTATCTCCTTTGTATGTTTCTGCAAACATGCCATTTTCTGCCAAAATGCGCTCTGCCATGCAATTGACATAGTAGAGCGCCTGCTCGCTTCTTCCAGCCATGGTCTCGGCTAGCGCAGCCCAGCCTGTTACAAGTGGCCAGACTGCCCCGTCATGATAGAGGGTAGGATGGTACTTGCGGTCTAGACTGCTAAGCGTTCGGACGCCCCAGCCTGTCGTAATGTCCTCTTGTTCAATTCTTTCAAGCACAGATTTTGTCTTGCGCGGATCATTGGCTGCATCTGTGAGTAGAAGCACAAGCGCATTTGGCCTTATGCTTTGGTCTTTAGAGCCATCCCTTCTTATGGTGTCATAATAAAATTTCGCCTCTTCATTCCAGTATTCATGATCAATTTTAAGCGCCAGCTGCTCTGCCTTTTGCCTCCACCTCTTGCGATTGTAGCTGTCACCGACTATCCCTGCTAACTCGCTTCCGATCTTCAAGCTTTCGTAAAACAAGGCCTGAACATCGATTGCGCTCTTCCGTCTATCTATGTGATCCATCCAAGTTGAATCACGGATAGGCAGCTTTTCTGCAGTGCCGGTAAAGCCGTGGTCAATTAAGCCGTCTCCATCTATATCTTTGAGAAGCCCACAATTGATGAGTGCTTCAATCGACTTCCATCTTTTTTGAAGATAGTCAACATCTGCTGTTGCCAGCACGTATTCCCGTATTGCCCAAGGAAAAAGAAATGTTGAGTCGGCAGAGCCATAGGTGGTAGTGTGCAAGAAAGCCTTACCACTTATTATCATCGGAAGCTCACCGTTGACAGCGTTCTTGGTAGTATTTTTCGCCTGATACTTGAAGAAATTGTCAATGACAGAGCGAGAAAAGCGGTAATCTCCAAGAGCAAGGTAGCCCCGTAGCGACCAGCCAGTGTCCCTTGCCCAATAGTTTGGAAAGCGCGGAAGTCCGGCGCATATTCCTTCTCCAAGGCCATCATACTCTGCTTTTAGATATTGCAAGCATGTCTTGGCCTTTTCATATGCTCTTAATAATTTTGATATCTGAAGATTTTGTTTTTTTTCTGCCGATGGAGACCTGATTGTAAGCATCGACGATGAATATCTTTTGAAAGTGTTTTCAGTTTCCTGCACGAGCTTGCTGCAGTTATCCCGCATGAAGCAAAATTCTTGTAAGCAATCGTTGGCACTTGAAAAGCTGCCTACTCCAACAAGCGCAAGTTCGATGGATTTGCCTTCTTCAAGCTCTACATCATATGACAACTCAAGGTCGTTGTCAAACGAGTCTGTCAAAATCTTGCTTGGCTTTATGTTTTTTGGCATGATACCTATGGTTCCAAAATACTGCCTCTTGTCTTTCTTTGTATCTCCTGCTGAGCTTATCTGCAGGCAGTTGTCCCGCCTATTGAACTTGGTGATGTTGCTCTGTGAGATGGCTGCAAGCCCATAGCTTGTTATATTGCCATCTATTAGAAAGTGGAAACGGACTTTACTTGGGGGCTTTCTTTTGACAGGCCTCAGATCATGGTCCGTATGAGGCCTCATACTCATCTTTATTTCCATTATGAATCCCCTACTTTCAAAGGGCACACATAGCCTCCTTTGTACGTGCAAGCCTCCTAAATCGTGGTGTGTGGTAAGAACTCCGTGCTCATGTCTAGATGATAAGGCAAAATTTGGGAGGCGCTTACGCACACCACTGTCCATAGATACTTCCACTATTATTCTTCCAAAGGACCTTGCGGGAGGTACGTACAGCCCACCATTATCATACCGTACGCCCATCCATGTCCAGTTAGCAGAAAGTGCCCCGTTTGAAGAGCAGACAATATATGCTTTTTTCCCTGATAGCACAAGCGGACTTGTAAAATTCTTAAACATTGTTTCTCCCCTCGAAACTGCCCGATCAATGTATCCCAGCGAATCAGTAGTAATGTGGATACTATCCTTCTGATATCCAGAGACGTAGTCGGTGAACGTAAATGGAATGGTTATTTCTTCAAAGCCTTCAAGCTTGCTCATTATCAGTATCTTGTGTTTGACCTTTTCATCCAAGCCCCCCTCTTTAATTACCAAGAACCTTGCGCTTTGGTAAGGCTTGAATGAAATAGGCCTGCCTTCAGAAAGTGTGGCCACATTGACCACTTCGTCAGAAGTTGCGATAAAGACTGAGTTCTTCTGAACAGGGAGCTCGTCGATGTAAATGTCAAGTGAAATAATGTTACCGCCAAGTGGGACTGGAGGATTCAAAAGCGAAAAGATAAAACCATGGCGCTCCTCCTCTCCATTTACTACTATTACGTTTTTGAGGCTGCCTCGCACATAAGATAGCAAGGTGTGAGTATTGTCAAGTGTCCTTGTTATTTTCTAACCACCTTTGATGATGTAACACCATCTAGTACGACAGAATTGTTATCACAGACCATAATAATATAATTTTGATAAGAATATTGTGTAATCAAATTACATTTTTTGTGTAGATGTAAAAGACACCTATAATGAAGTCATAAGGGCTGACCATCTTTCGTCTCTATCTCAGTCATGCCCCTTTGTTCCTATAGGAATGTTCATTTAGACTTCTAGACAAAACCATTTACTATTCATGCAAAAGCGATCAGGGATGCTTTTTGTGGGATTAGCTCTAAATTATAATAGACTATAATTGTTATAACTTTAAACGAGATATATCAAAATCATTGACAGGTGGGAGTATGAACCTTCCCGAACTATTCTTAAATAGTATCGGTTTAAATTTAAAAAATCTATTGTTACTTGAAGTGATTTCATCTTTTATCTCCTCCAATTATCAACTACTATGTTTATTGCTCCATCGTCTACCAGATGATGATTATTATTACTATTTGTTGGACTCACAAATCCAACATATCCAAGATGGTTATCACCTATTTCAGCAATCGTACAATAATTGGGGAGGAAGGGATTAGGTAAGTCGCATTTGTTGTCGCCATTTGCATCATTTAGGAGAGATATTTCCTTTGTAACATCTATATCTTGGTAATTTCTAGGCAGAGATATTCCTTGCTCTGCTCCATTTAGGCCAAGAGCTGTTTCTCCTCCTTCATAATAAGGATAAGGTACTTCCAACGTGTTGTCTTGCGTGTCAAACAAATTATAGAATCTTATTACCTGGTTCTCTATACTCTGCCCATATGCTTTCTCGCCAGGATCATCTGGATCTGAAGGATCCTTGGACACTTGTTCATCATCCACAGTTGCGCCCATTAAATGAACTGATTCAACTTTGAAATTGCTACTACTATTGTTCCAACCTTGATTGCCAGTCAAGTCTTGTAAAGCATTAAGAACTACTTTAGCTCCTAACGAATGTGCAATAATCCTAACGCCGGTATCTTGGCACGTGCTTTTGTAATCTAATATAAAATGAGCAAGTTTCAGGCCATTATCCTGAGCTATTTTTTTAGCAATTGACCAGCCAATTCCATTGGTTGTAATAGTAGTATTTGAATCCCAGCTGAACCCGATAACTGGAATCGAGTAGTTGTTAACCGCTAGTGACATCCTTGCTCTATCGAATATTCCTGTCTCACTCTCCAAGTTAGCTGAAGAACTTCCTATTCCAGTCCAAACACCATGAACATAAATGACAGCCTCTTTGGGACAAGATGTACCAGGTTGCAATCCCGGAATGTCTGATGCATCATAATCTGTTCCATTGTGTCCACTCCTCAGTTCTCCTGTGTCAAGGCTAAAATGCCCACGGGTGGAAACTAATGGAGAAATCTGAGCATCTGCGATATTGTTCTGCGAGTGGATGGATATAAGCGAAAGAATAGAAACAATAAAAACAATAACAAGAATTGAATAATAATTCCTTAGCTTAACTGATGTCATTGTTATGCTAATGCAATTTAACGCTTTAAGACTGATGGTACAATACCCAAAATTCAATCATATTTATTATCTCTTAGCACTCTACGATGTGATTGTAGCTCCTACTTTGAGTGATTTTCAATAGGCCTGGGAAATTGCTAAAAACCTTCGGAGTTGAGACTCGATGCACTTAGAGGCCTGGTTAATTTATCTCATATAGAGTAAAACAAAGATATTCTAACCCAACATGAGCGCTCACTTTTAATAAGAGGGCCCATAGACAGCAAGGACGGGCATAAACGGAAATCAAGTCTTTACTTAACCTTCGTAACCCCACCACTTGCGCTATGGGCTACTTGTATTTAGGAGCAAAAGATATTTTAGAATTTTGCAAAATATTTCTGAATGGCTACTGTCCGTTGTGCCCTTAACAACAGCTGAAATATTTGTAATAGTTTAATCATCTCCAAAATCTTGCATGCGTATAGAAAAATTTCAGAACAAGAGAAGAAAGACTAGCCGCTAATGCTCTCCCTCTCTTGAAAGATAAATTATCATTCTATTTTAACCTCTTTGCCATGTTTATACGTGAATCAATTACATTAATTTGCTCTTTGAGCAATTTCTTATAGCCTCTCAAAAAGGAACTTGTTATGAATAAGGCTGCTTTCTCATCTCTGTCATAAGGCTTTTTTGAAGGTCCTGGCTAGACTTTCTACAGATTATCCAAGTGTAGCTACATCTCGTGCATCTTTCTTAGCCGCAATTACAGCCGGACTGATATCTCTTGTAGCTAGCTCTTTTACTTTTTGCGCAGATACGATATTTTGGCTTCTTCAATTGCAGAGGGGGCCAAATCATATAATGCATCGCCTGCATTTCTTACTTTTATCGTAAGATCTTCTTCCTCTTGAGTCATCAGGTGAAAGTTTGTGGCAGTCTTGGTGATCGTAGTTGTATTCTCCTTGACTGCTGGCTTGATTGCATTTTCCTGAGACCTTATTACGTTTGTAGCCTCTGAAACCTCGATTTGTATGTCTTGCTCTGAAGCTTCATCCTTATCATCTTCCCACTCTCTCCCCTTGTTTTTCTTTATCTGAGAGTGGAGCTTGACGCTTCCGCTCAGACATGTTTTATGATTAGTACCAAGTCTTTTATGTGTAAAGGAAAACGAAAAATCTTTGTAGAGGTAGATAATAAAACAGTTATAGATGAACTTACAGATATAACTCCTAACAAAAAATCCTGAGCGGATTATGAGCCTAAACCGCCTCGGCTAAAAAGAAGAGGAAGCGGTGAGGGGAGCGTAACATAATACCGTCCGCTCGCCACAATTGCTCTCCGTGCGGGTGAAGGTTTTCATCTCGTGATTGGTGGCACTTTTGTGTGATTTGTATCAAAGAGTATCTTTGGTAAGAACATTAGCAGCGAAAATGCACCCAAGAACAAGATATGAGCAGATAACGCAAGGGCAGCAATGCGCAGATCTGGGTTATCGGAGCCGTTCAATATTACTTGATCTACTGATCCGTCCTGCAGCCAGTGGAATGCTACATCTAAGGCCATACCTGCTACGCCAATCATAGCTATAATCCATAACTGCTTTATGCTGCGACCTTTCTTTAGAACAGCCCAATTGCGACCATCCGGGTCTCGTAATGTTTGGGAACTTTCGAAGAAAAGCTTTGGTAGGACAATCAGCAGTGAAAATGCTACAAGGAACGTAGTATGACCGACCCAAGAGAGTGTGGCTATTTCCGGCGACGACTCTAGAACCATCTGACCGGTCGAGAAGTCCGCTCCATCGAAAATGATCGTTAGTGGCGTTCCAGAGTCAAGGGTATGAAATACAGCGTCTAATCCTAGTCCAGCTACTCCAACAATAGAGAGAATCCATAGTCTTCTTACGGTCCAGCCTCTTCTCAGAAGAACCAACGAGTTTGTATTAGAAGACCGCGTCGAAGATCTTTCTGTTTTGTTAGTCGTCATCAGCGATTGCATCAGATTAACTTACTTTTATGTAAGTATGGAAATTCTCGTCTAAAGAATGGTACACAATGAACTATAATAAAATACTGGAGTTATGGCAACAAAATTTTTAAACTCATTTTATATAGGCCGTCATATAGCAACATTTGTCTTGTCATATCATCAAAACGCACACAAATAGATACACAATATATTAACCACAGGTAGAGCATGATAACTAAAAACTTGTCTGAGCAACCTTCTTGTCCTTTGGCAATCAAGGTTCCTCTATAGGAATTTATTCTGTTTGTTGGCTAGATTCTTACTCTTCGGAAAGTACTTCTCCTCTTATCAGCTATTCTTGCAGATGAGCATTTCATTTGTTCATGATTATGCCGCCGTATGAGTCAACATGCCATCTGCTCCATATTCAAGGTTAGGCATTATAGATTGGTCTACGTTGTTCTCCAACATACTAGAAATCAAACTTTTCTTAACCGCAAGCTCACTTTCAGTGTCACGATATTGATCAAAATAGTCAAGGAATTGTATTCCTTTAGATGTTATATGATACTCGTTAGATCTATGGTCGTGAAATAACAGGCCACTTATGGTAGCATAGCTGAGATATTTTTGTAATAGATTATAGCTGATGTAACATCTACGCATTATTCTGGTTTTGGTTGCATTGTTTCGCGCAGCTTTAAGAATGTTAGCGATAATTTCTTCTTTGCTACGATGTTTCTTGTATGATCTTTTTGAAGTAGTGGTCTGTACATCGATATATGTTGCCAATACTCATTCCTCCTTATGAGTTTGCTACGATATCCTTACTACAATTCGTACCATCAGTAGAAGACTCCATTTTTGATCGCATCGAGTGGCTACCATGGGACTACGTTTTTTAATCCTTGTGGAATCTTTTTCTGAAGGATACAGCGCAGCTTGAAAGTATAGAAGTTATGTGTTTCTTTCAACAAAGTCTCTATCTACATAATTCCCATTTTTTGGCCTTATAAAGTTCTTTGACCTATAAAAGAGAAATGACATTTTAAGTCCCATAGCCTAAAAAGATTAAGTTCACTTGTTTAGACAGGAGTAGCGATGCATATGACCCAGTGATGGTCACTATGATGACACAATTAATTTATATCAGATCCGATATAGGGTCCTATATTGGAGGTGAAATATGGATAATGTGTGGATTCAGATACATGATGCGTAGAGCGGGAGGATCCGGATGTGGAGGATCATACTGGGCAACAATGGTGCCAAGGCATAGAGAGGAGATTATTGAAGAACTTGAAGACTACAAGGCAGGTCTTGAGGCAGAAATATTGGCTCTTGAAAAAAGAATCAAAGATTTGAAGGCAAAGGGAAAAGAAGAAAAGAAAGAATAAGCAAAATAAAAAAGATGAGAAGAAGAGACTATTGCAGATTCGGCCCCTTTAGAGTCGGTATTATTCCACAGGGGCTCCTCAAACCCTTTATCCTCAAGTTGCTTTCTGAAAGACCTATGCATGGATTTGAAATAATGGAAGAGATATTCCAACGCACATTTGGAATGTGGCATCCCGGTCCATCATCTATCTATCCTGCACTAATACAGCTGGAAGAGGAAGGATACATAGAGCCAATCATCATTCAGCAAAAAGAGGGAAAGTCTATCAAAGGAACAGGAGGAGAGAAATCAAGAAGACCGTACCGCATAAGCAAGAAAGGGAGCGAGGTACTTAAAGACTATGAAAGATTTAGAAAGGAGTGGCTCGAGAATGTTTCTCAGCTAAGAAAGATGTGGCTCTAAGCACAAGTTCCTTGCTCTTCAAGCCTATTCTTCAATCCAAGGGAGAATAGTGTTACTACAGATGCAGCACATGAAAACTCTCAAGCATATCCATCGAATACTCAAATAAAAAGAAAATGATTACCTGCTGTACTTGTATCTCCTTATCAAGGAATTTGCGGCGCTTCCCATCTATTTACTCCTCCTCCTCCTCCCCCCTCCATTCCCATGCGGTTATCAGAGTGTCTCCATTTGGTTGTATTTCATCTTCAATGACTGCTACCATGTTGTTAAGGAATGCCAGCTTCCCAGTTGAGTTTGTAGCAAAATATGCAACACCAATCCCTCTTTCATTTTTGCCAATTTCAGTAAAGAAGACGGTTGCGTTCTCACTCACGTCTTCTGTACTAATATTAATTTGTCCCTGTGCAATATTACCTGTAGGTGTCAATCTAGCAATAGCGCTGCCAGTGTCTTTAGTCTTCACAGTTTCTGTGGAATTGGGCAGGGTTATTGTTCCATTTCCA
>DATFBV010000101.1:0-7940 GCA_035253605.1 Nitrososphaera sp. | reverse complement strand
TACTGACTAAAAGTAGAGTGTTGCTGTAGCCGTCGTTGTCATGAAATTAAAGGTGCGGGGGGTGGGATTCGAACCCACGAATCCCTAAGGAACAGGGTTATAGGAACCAGCCGGCTCATTCTAAGCTTCGCACTCTTTTCCTTTAAAAAGAAAAAGAGACCTGCGCCGTTGACCGGGCTTGGCGACCCCCGCGCGACTAAGAATGCAAGAACCAGCAGCCAAATTTATCTATTTATAGGTTAGCAGCTATAAAAATAATATAGCATAAGCATGCAAGCAAGCAATGTCAGACCGCGGCTCTTTGGCACAAATGGAGTACGCGGAGTTTATGGTCAAGAGCTTACACATGATCTTGTGATTGATCTCTGCTATGCGCTTGGCACATATTTTGGCAAAGGGCCTATAGTCGTAGGATATGATGGACGCAAATCACACCCTGTCCTTTCAAGACTTGTTAGGTCCACTCTTAACTCTGCAGGGCTTGACACTGCAAGTGCGGGTCTTATACCGACTCCTTGTCTGCAGTACGCTGCAAAGCGCCTAGGATACAACGGAGGCGTCATGATAACTGCATCACATAACCCGCCCGAGTACAACGGGATAAAACCCACCGCGGCGGATGGTGTAGAAATTTCGAGGGAGGACGAGCTTAAGGTGGAGGATATTTATTATTCAAAGAGATTTATCAGGACCGATGGAACTGGTCGCGATTATGTTGATTACAATATTGTCAGTAGATACATTCAGGCTATGGTTTCCCTTATAGATGTCGACAGGATAAGACAACGGCAATTCACTTTGGTAATGGATACTGGAAACGGCGCGCAAGCAGCCGTTGCTCCGCATATAGCAAGAACGCTTGGTTGCAAAGTAATTGTCATCAATGGTCATATAGATGGAGATTTCCCTGGGCGTGGCTCAGAGCCGACACCGGATAATCTTAAAGTGCTCTCAGAAACTGTCAAGTCGGCAAGGGCAGATTTTGGTGTTGCATACGACGGCGACGGTGATCGTAGCATCTTTTGCGACAACACAGGAACAATCTACATGGGCGACAAGACTGGTGCACTGTTGGTTAAGCACTTGCTTTCACAAAAGCATAAGGGTTCTGAAGTTGTTTGCCCTATCAACACTTCAATGATACTATCTAATGTGGCAGAGCAGGCCGGCTCTAAAATAATTTACACCAAGGTTGGAAGTGTCGAGGTGTCTCGAGAAATGGTAAAACGCAGCTGCCAGCTTGGCCTGGAGGAGAATGGCGGGTTTATGTACGGCCCGCTAAATGAGGTAAGAGATGGAGCGATGGCCACTTCACTTGTCCTTGATATGCTGGCTGCATCTGACAAGCCACTTTCCAAACACATTGAGCAACTGCCGCGGACCTTCCAGTATAAGACCAAGTTTGCCTGTTCTTCCCGAGAAGTAGTCGACAGGATAATTAGGACATGCATCGAACATGGAAGCCCCAAGAAGGTCGAGACACTAGATGGAGCCAAGATTTGGATTGATGAGGAGACGTGGCTGATGTTAAGGCCTAGTGGGACTGAACCCCTTATCAGAATGTATGCAGAATCTACAGACAAATCGCTACTGGATTCAAAGGTTGATGAATACCGCAGGTATGTGCAGTCTCAGATATAGGAATGGACAACATTTTTAATACGCTTATTGTTCTGTGTAAGAAGAATAAGATGATCCCAATGGGTGATAGAAACAGTGAGTAAGCCATATTATGTCAAGTTTGAAACTTCTAAGGATCTGGTAAATGCAGTTTATGAGGCTGTTAGGGTATCAAAACAAAGTGGTAAAGTCCGTAAGGGCACCAATGAAACGACCAAAGCTATAGAACGCGGCGTATCAAAGCTAGTTGTAATTGCAGAGGATGTCGAGCCGCCAGAAGTTGTGGCTCATCTGCCTATCCTCTGCGAAGAGAGAAAGGCACCGTTTATTTTTGTACCTAGCAAGCAGCAGCTAGGTGCGTCACTTGGAATCGACGTGGGCTCTGCAGCCGCCACAATTGTCGATGCAGGTGAGGCTCAACACATTGTTGAGCAGGTCGTCAGTTCTATAAGCACTATGAAGGGAGTAGCAGCGTCCCAGAAATGATAGGGGTGTGGAGACCGATAGATGAGCAGCAAAACAGCTGAAGAAAAGGTCGTCCCTGCCGAAGTCATACAGATAGTCGGCAGGACAGGGATCGCCGGCGAAGTCATACAGGTACGTGTCAAGGTTCTAGAAGGTAAGGATAGAGGACGGATTCTTACAAGGAACGTCAAGGGTTCCGTTAGGATGAATGATATCTTGATGCTTAGAGAAACCGAGCGCGAGGCACGCAAGATAAGGTGATAGTGGTGAATGAGCAAGACAGCAACATCTCTACGCAACTGCTCCTTCTGTGGTAGACATATTACCAGTGGACATGGAATCATGCTTGTAAGAAATGACGGACATTTGCAGTGGACATGCTCAAGCAAATGTAAGAAAAACATGCGAGTATTGAAACGTGATCCAAGAAAACTAAAGTGGACAGTTCGCTATGTAAAGGGTGGGCTGCACATGAAAAAGCAGTAGTAGTGGTGTAGAAGATAGACTATGACACCTGATCAAACGCTTATTGTTATCAAGCCTGATGGTTTTAGGCGCAAACTTACTGGCAAGATATTGGCTCGCTTTGAAGAAAAAGGTCTACAGCTAAAGGATTTAAAGCTATACAATTTTACTAAGGAAAAGGCACAGGAGTTTTACTCTGTGCATAAGGACAAGCCATTTTTTGACGAATTGCTATCTTTCATTATGTCTGGCACAGTCGTGGCATGCATCCTGGAAGGCAGCCATGCAGTAAATACAGTAAGGCTAATGATCGGCTCGACCAAGTCATTTGAAGCGGCTCCAGGAACCATCAGAGGTGACTTTGGCCTCGGATTTACTGACAATATTATTCATGCTTCGGATTCTCCTGAAAGCTTCATAAAAGAGTCGCGTGTCATTTTTGGCTGATCCGTATACGTGGAGCTTAGGCAGCCAATCGTCGTAGTTTTAGGTCATGTAGACTCTGGCAAGACTTCGTTACTGGACAACATTCGTGGCACTGCAGTTCAGGCACGAGAAGTGGGCGGTATAACGCAGCATATAGGTGCAAGTTTTTTACCCGTTGAGACCATTCAACAGATAACTGGGCCGCTATATGCTAAACTTGCCAAGGCAGAATCTGCAATACCGGGATTACTTGTCATCGATACACCTGGACACGAGATTTTTGCGAACCTGCGCATACGGGGAGGCTCTGCGGCAGACATTGCTATAATCGTTGTCGACGTGAATAAGGGTTTTGAGGCCCAGACTATTGAAAGCATGGACATTCTGAAAAAGCGCAGGGTACCATTTGTCATTGCGCTCAACAAAGTTGACATGGTTGCTGGGTGGCGCACCTTTACTCAATTTATTTCTGAAGATGTAAAAAGGCAAGATGTTGCTGTACAGACTTTGCTTGACGAAAAGGTGTACAGCGTTGTTGGAATGCTCTCGAGGCTGGGTTATCCATCAGAGGGATTCTGGCGAGTCAAGGATTTCACAAAGGAAGTTGCGATAGTCCCCGTCAGCGCAAGAACTGGCGTAGGAATACCCGAACTCTTGGCCGTACTGGTGGGTCTGACACAGCAGTATATGGGAAAGAAACTGGAGCGCCATATCAAGGATGCTGCAAAAGGTATAGTACTTGAGTCTAACGAAGAAACGGGTCTTGGGCCCTCTGCAAATATAATATTGCTTGATGGTGTACTCCATCAGGGCGACAACATCGTTATAGGTAAGCGCGATGGTGCAGTTTCCACTAGGATAAAAGCATTATTGCTGCCAAAGCCTCTTGATGAAATGCGAGACCCCCGGGACAAATTCAAGCAGGTCAACGAGGTAGTAGCCGCTGCAGGCTTGAAGATAACCTCGCCGGACCTTGAGGGGGTCCTTGCAGGAAGCCCTCTATACGTTTATGACAACAGGCAAAGTAAGAGCAAAGAGGACCTTGACGGTCTAAAGTCCCTTGTAGAGTCAGAGGTAAAGAATGCGATCGTAAGCAACACTCAAACTAACGGAGTGATTTTGAAATGCGATACTATCGGCTCCCTTGAGGCCATAGTAGACTTACTGAAGAAAGCAAACGTTGCCGTTAGGATGGCAGACATAGGCAACATCACAAGAAGAGATGTTATAGAAGCCGCTGCAGTGAGGGAAAATGACCGCTATCTTGGGGTCCTCTTAGGCTTTAACGTCAAAGTGCTTGAAGATGCACAAAAGGAGGCGCAGGATCGCGGAGTGAAGATTTTTAATGAGCAGATAATCTACAACCTGGTACGAAGCTACACTGACTGGGTGGCATACCAACGTGAACGTGAAGAATCGATCATATTCAATGAGCTGCCGCCGATATGCAAATTCCAGTTCCTCAAAGGATTTATTTTTAGGCGCAATGATCCCGCTGTCTTTGGCGCCGAGATTCTAGTGGGCCGACTTAGACAAAAGGTGCATGCGGTAAATGAAGAAGGCAAGAAGGTTGGTACTGTACATCAGATACAGGAGAGCGGAAAAGCAATTGAGGAGGCAACTGCGGGCATGCAGGTAGCAATATCGATCAAAGAACCGACAATTGGTCGTCAGATAAATGAGGGAGACATTTTTTATACAGATCTTAACAGCAGGCAGGCAAAGCAAATGCTTGAGAGGTTCAACCACAGGCTAAATGATTCCGAAAAGGAAGTATTAAACATGCTTGTTGCTAAGAAAAGAAAGAGCGATCCGACATTTGGTTATCTTTAAGAACCCATATCACTGGTACTTTTGAAGCAAACCTTCCAGACCCTTTTCTCCAACCGCACCGACTGCCCTGTCCACTGTCTTGCCGTTCATAAACATAATAAATGTTGGAATGGCATAGACGTCGTACCGCATCGCGATCCCCTGGTTGTCGTCTACATTCAATCTTCCAAATGCCACCTTGTCGCCATATTTCTTGGCCAGCTTGTCAAATATAGGAAGCATGAACTGGCAAGGTCCGCACCATGTTGCCCAAAAATCTACTAATACCGGCTTGCTGCCTCCTACAATTTCATCAAAATTTCTCTCGCTCAATTCTACCAAGCTGCTACTAGCAGCGTGCATGCTTGCCGTTTTCCTTTCTTCACTCATGTTCAGACAAGATACAAGTGCATGAATCATTATTTAAGATTTATTGGTTGGTCGCCTTGCATTTTGAGGGGGAGTTATCTTTTTTATGTGTAAAAATATATACTGCTTCTCTAACCAAAAAAGGAATAAACTCTTAGAGTCTCTATTCTACCAGTTGTTGCGAATGCAAGTGCAGGATTATAAGAAATGAACTAGATAATTTAATTGATTGTTGTTATAGAGGATCATGAATAGCTGTTATAGTTGTGATGTGATTTCGCTCCTATTGGGAATTGGTGAGGAGGGAATCATGATTGCCTGCAGAAATATCCGCATACACTTCTTTTGCATGCTTGCCTTCAACCTTTATCCCCATACTAACACAAGATCCAAGGACTTCTTTGACAGCTCCTCTAAGATCTTTAGCATAGGAGCCATCAATCTTCATCTTGGCTATTTTAACAGCGCTTGCCATTGACAGGTCTCCAACATAATTGGTGCCAGAGGCGCCTGAGCCCTTTGCTACCCCTGCCTCTTTTGCCACCAGAGCAGCCGTCGGCGGTATGCCAACTTCAACTGTGAACTTTTTTGTTTCAGTGTCCACCTCTACTTTGACTGGAACCTTCATGCCGGGAAAATCCTTTGTCTTTTCGTTAATGGTATTTACTACCTGGAGGACATTGACGCCCATCGGACCCATTGCTGGACCCAGAGGCGGTCCTGCATTGGCTTCTCCGCCACTTACTAGAGCCGAGATGGATTTCTTTTCGCCCATAATATGAGAACAGAGAGAATTAGCCAAATTATAATTCTTGCTCTTATATTGAATGTAGAGCTTCAGCTTGACAGGTTTTTAAACCCGTGGTGTGTGTAAATGCAGGATGTCAGATCAGGAGCCTAATGAAGGCGTCGGGTCTTTATTCTTTGAGCTTGCGGGTGACCTCCGTCTCTTGATGCTGACAAAGCTCAACCAAAAGAATCAACGTCTTTCCCAGCTTGCGACAGAGCTTAATGCTACTATGCAAGAAGCCCACCGGAACATGACACGCCTCATCGAGGCAGGACTAGTAGCCAAAGGCAGAGAAGGTGAGCTTATGTTAACTGTTTATGGCAGAACAGTAGTAATGTTGATGCCAAGTTACGATTTTCTGTATCGCAATAAGGAATTTTTCCTTGACCACAGTCTTGGCGACCTGCCGACCAAGTTTATCCAGCGGATGGGGACGTTTCAGAGCTGTGAAATAGTCCACGGCGTCATGGCAATACTCCAGCGCTGGAAGAATCTTTACAGTGAATCTGAGCAATACATTAAAGAGATAATGGCACAGGTACCGCTCGACCTTATTGAAACAGTAAGCAGTAGAGTAGAGAAAGGTGTAAAATTCTCCTATATCTTTGCCGCCAATGCAGTTGTCCCAAAAGGGCGAACACAGATTCTCCAAAAGGTTGGATGGCGCAATTTCATCAGCACGGGCCTAGTTGAGCGCAGGATGTTGCCTGAGGTAAAGGTGATGACGATTTTTAATGAAAAACAAGGATGTGTGCTCTTTCCTAACATGAAGGGCGAACCGGATCTAAATATCATGTTTTATGCTGAGGACAAGGAATTTCTTGAATGGTGCTCTGACCTGTTTGCATACCAGTGGGAAAAGGCTGGATCGTTTGATGAAAGCAAGCTGAAGAATGAAGTATAGATCACATTTTTATACATCAGACACTTCATCAAGCATGCATATGCCTAAAGCTTTTGTTCTTATGAATGCCGAACTTGGAAGTGAGGATTCTCTTGTTAATGAATTGAAAAAACTTGAAAGCGTCAAGGAGGTCTATCAAGTTTACGGTGTTTATGACATAGTAGCACAGGTTGAATCTGACACTATGGATAAAGTAAAGGAAACGATTACCTGGAAGCTTCGAAAGCTCAACGGCGTCAAATCTACATTGACTATGATAGTCATGGAATAATGAAGCGTGTGGCTGTAGATACCTCCACTACCTTACAGAAGAAGTATTTGCCCATTAGTGCAACGGACACGCCAAGAAATACTATTACGAGTGCATCTGTGGCATCGTAGTTAATGTCGCCGCGGTTTCACGCCGGGCTCTTCATAGAGAAGGTGTGTATATTACTGTAAGCACAATATGTGCTAAAAATTGTGGGAAATAGGCGATCTGGATTAGGTCTCTTAGGCGCCCTTGCCCTAATCTATGACTATGTATTTTTTAC
The DNA here is from genome assembly GCA_035253605.1 of Nitrososphaera sp. GTDB lineage: Archaea > Thermoproteota > Nitrososphaeria > Nitrososphaerales > Nitrososphaeraceae > Nitrososphaera. The sequence continues at coordinate 556 of DATFBV010000101.1, read as the reverse complement.
TGAGCATTACTATTATTTACTCTATATTCATCTTCTTTAAGATACTCTAGATCTCAAGACATCACAGGATAGCAACTTTAATCAATCTGTCTGCCGATGACGACAGCTGATGGATCTCTTTAGCAAAATAAGAGGCGGTAGCGAGCAAAAGGTGTGGAAATGCGAGCACTGCAATATGATCTTTGATGATAAGGAACGGATGAAGCGACATAAAAGAAAAGCCCATGGAGAAAAGGGTGGAAATGATATGCCGAATACAAACCCCTTTGGCTTTTAATGGCGCAAAGGCTTATTTCTTGTCAATACATTCCTAAAGGAGACTCGGGTAGTAGTATGTTCCCAATACACGATGATACAGAGCGTGTGCATGGAAGGCCATACCTGAATTATGGTATGATTGCCATAAACGTGATCGTCTTTATCTGGGAGGCATCGGCCACAGGCGTCTTCTCAGATCCACGTGCAACTCAAGACGTATTTATGACATATGGCGCAGTTCCAAACAGAATAGTCAATGACTTTCCTAGCAGCGCACCTACGATCATTACATCAATGT
>DATFBV010000100.1:0-15313 GCA_035253605.1 Nitrososphaera sp. | reverse complement strand
TACCTTGGCCTGGCCGGCGGCAAACCAAGAGTTGAACCATTCTCTTCTCGATGCTTTTACCTTTTCTGCGCCCATGACCGCCGCATGGGCAACCTGTGCTGCTATCTTGCCGGTACCCATGTTGACGTCGCGCCTAACAATAATTACCTGCTTAAAGTCCATATCTTGCTTGCTCATAGTTTAATTAACAGACTGAAAAATACATTACTAGTCATTCGCTAGATGCCAAATTATGACGTAGTGATCGCAGGAGGAAGCATATCCGGGCTGCTTGCTGCACGTGAAATTGCTGCTGGAGGTCTTTCTGTCGCAGTACTTGAAGAAGACGCGGAAATTGGCACCCCGGAGCACTGCGGTGGACTTGTAAGCATTTCTGGCATACGGGACCTTGGGATCGTACCAGATCTCGACACAATACAGAATAACAGAATAGCGTACGCCAACATCTTTTCTCCTTCGAGTTCTTTTGAAATAAGCGCTGAAAGGCAAAAGGTAATCGTTTTGGATCGACGCACATTTGACAAGCAGATCGCCTTTCAGGCGCAAAAGAAAGGCGCCGAGATAAGGGTAAAATGCTCAATGCGATCGTTTGAAAAAGAAGGATCTCAATACATAGTCAAGACATCTGAAGGGAATTTTTTATGCAACTTTTTTGTAGACGCGAGAGGCATAGCATCAATAATTAGCAGAAATAGGGATGGCATTCTACAGTCCGCACAATATGAGATTTATGCTTCATGGATAGAGCCTCACAGTATTGAGGTTGTATTTAATAGCCAGCTATATCCAGGTTTTTTTGCGTGGATAATCCCTACTGGTCGAGGAAGAGGCAAAGTAGGAGTTGCGGGCAGGCGGATCAATGCTGCAAGCGCGCTGCAGAGTTACATGGATAGAAAGGGAAAGTACTCTATAGTGCGCAAAGTTTTCGCGCCTATATGGATTAATGGGCCATTGCGAACTTTTATCCTTGACAAGACGATAATAGTGGGAGATGCTGCGGGCCAGAGTAAGCCTACTACTGCTGGAGGCATTTATAGCTGCGGCATGGGAGGCGTCTTGGCAGGGAGGGCTCTGGTAAAAGCAGCAAACAAAAAAAATGATGATAGGCAGAAACAGCAGATGTTGCTAAAGGAGTACGAACGTGGCTGGCTGTCTATGTTCAAGCCAGAATTTGACAAGATGTTACTTGCGCGTCGGCTATTAGAGCGTATGGACAACAGGGCTATAGATGACCTAATTTCGGCAATACCCCCAGAGGTTATTCAAGAGGCATCTATCGATAGCGACTTTGACTTTCACTCTACTGCGCTTGCTAAGATCCTCGGAGCAAAAGGCGCTGCCAGAATGGCCAAAGCTCTGTTTGGCAACGAAGTAAGACGCCTGATCCCAGAGAGCTAAGGAAGATATAAATTCCCTTCTTCGTAAGAATCAGCACTGATGTCCAAGCCATTGCAGTTGCCAGTCTGCAGTTCATGTGGTAGGCCAATTATGCCTAATGATGAATGCGTTAAATATTATTGTGCAAATTGTGGATACGTTCTGATGTGGCGATGCGAGAGCTGCCGTGAGTTTGCGAGACCCTATAAGTGCATAGGTTGCGGTTTTGAGGGTCCATAACCATGGCACGATTAGTAGCCAGGATTAGAATACTTCCAGCCGAGGCCGAGTCCGACCTTGAAAATGTTGTCGAGTCGATAAAGAAATCTGTGCCACCCGGAATGGAGATGAAAAGCAGCGCGATGGAGCCAATTGCCTTTGGGCTGAAAGCAATTGTGGGCGACTTTTTGTTGGATGACGCTGAGGGACAAATGGATAAGCTTGAAGAATCTATAAAAAGTGTCGAAGGTGTAGGTGAGTTAGAGGTAACGAATATCAGCAGGCAGTCAGTAAGAATGAAGTAATATATTATTACTAAGATAATAGCGGAGGCTCCTAATAAATGAAAAAGATGCGCGCTGGAAGTGACGAATCGTCCCCCATTCAGCTTAGAGTAGCTGAAGCCAAGCATCGCGATGTAGGCAAGAGGCGAGCCAGAATGGATCCCCGTCATATGGAGCATCTCGGAATACAGGCTGGAGAAGTCATTGAGATCTTGGGGAAGCGTACTACAGCAGTGACTGCGTGGCCAGCGGATGAGGAAGAAAAGGAAACCGACATTATCAGAATAGATGGCCAGACAAGGAAGAATGCAGGTGCAGGACTGAACGATCTTTTAAATGTCAAAAAGATAGATTGCAGGCAAGCAAAGAGTGTCACCTTGATGCCGCTAGGCAATAGCAATATTACAGTAGACAAGGAATTTTGTGATTTTGTCAAACATAGGCTCAAAGGTTATCCCCTCAATGAGGGCGATGAAATCTCGGTAGTCATTTTGGGCAATCAGATGGACTTTAACGTTCAGCGTGTAATACCAAAGGTCATTTCTAGAATTGAGCAGTCGACAAGACTCACTATAATGGCGGAGATCACAAGTGACAGAAAGCCCCGCGTCACGTACGAAGAGATAGGCGGAATGAAAGAACAAATAAAAAGACTCCGGGAAATAGTCGAGCTCCCTATGCGCCATCCTGAGGTCTTTGCAAGGCTGGGGATAGAGCCTCACAGCGGGATATTGATGTACGGCTCTCCAGGCTGTGGCAAGACACTCATAGCAAAGGCATTGGCCTCAGAGTCTGAAGCGAACTTTTTCATAATCAATGGCCCGGAAATTATGAACAAATATTATGGCGAAACTGAGGCAAGGTTAAGAGATATTTTCAAGGAGGCTCGTGAATCTGCCCCCAGCATAATATTTATCGACGAAATCGATGCTATTGCTCCAAAAAGAGAAGAGGCATTTGGCGATGTTGAAAAACGTGTAGTGGCACAGCTGCTAGCATTGATGGACGGTATGTCCGACCGTGGCCAAGTTATTGTACTTGGAGCCACCAATAGGTCGGAAAGCTTAGATCCAGCATTAAGGCGACCAGGCAGGTTTGACAGGGAAATTGAAATAGGCGTGCCAAATGTAGAGGGTAGGCTTGAGATACTTCAGATTCATACACGTGGCATGCCGCTATCTGAAGATATTGATCTGCAAGAACTTGCGGCTAGGCTTCACGGTTACACAGGTGCAGACATTAAGGCACTCTGCCGGGAAGCCGCCATGAAAGCCCTAAGGCGTTGCCTGCCTGAGATCGAACTAGAGGGTGAGAGGATTTCATCAGAGATCCTTGAGAGCATGGTGATCACTGATCGCGACTTTAAGGAGGGGATGAAAGAAATTGTCCCCACAGCAATGAGGGAGTTTTACGTAGAAGCAGCGGGTGTCAAATGGGAGGATGTTGGAGGCTTGTATGAAGCAAAGAGGACCCTGCACGACAACCTCATAACTGCAATCAAAGAGCCTGACAAGTTTGCCAAGATGGGCATTAGACCATCAAGAGGAGCATTGCTCTATGGTCCGCCAGGCACAGGAAAGAGTCTCCTTGCTAAAGCATTAGCCACAGAGAGCAATGCCAATATTATAGTGGTGCGGGGACCTGAAGTGCTCAGCAAGTGGGTCGGTGAGTCCGAGAAGGCAATACGGGAGATCTTTAGAAAGGCCAAGGCTTCATCACCTTGCATAGTCGTATTTGATGAGCTCGACTCCCTTGCAAGGCCAAGGGCCCATGAAGATGACATCTTAGGCAACGAGCGGGTTCTCAGTCAGATACTAACAGAAATGGATGATGCAGGAAGTGCTGGAGTAATAGTAGTTGGCATTACAAACAGGCCCGATCTAATCGACACTTCATTGTTGCGGCCAGGCAGACTCGACCAGATAGTCTATGTCGGACCTCCTGATGAGAAGGCAAGACTTGAGATACTGACTATAACTGCAAGGCCTATGCCACTTGCAGCCGAGATAGACTTGGAAAGGATAGCTCAATCAACAAAAAACTTTAGCGGAGCAGACTTGGTTGCTCTTTGTAGAGAAGCTGGTGTCCTAGCTCTCCAAAACAGGTCTGACGTCATCTCAAGTGCGAACTTTGCCAACGCGTTAAGACTGGTACGTCCATCAATAACCAAGGATGTGGAGGACTGGTACGAATCAATGAAGAAAAACATTACATATGCCATGCCTAAGCCAATCGATAGGACCTTTTACGGTTAACGATAATTCCTATGTATTGTTGTATTGTGAATAGCATCCTATGAGGTTCTAAAGTTAGCTCTGTCTGTCAAGCCAATTATCTTCAGGTTAGTGATCAAACTATAACAATAATTTTTACTCCAAAAGAAATTCCTTCTCCATCGAACAGTCGAGCTAATTAGCCAAATAATTCAGCAACAGCTCTGTTCAGAAAGTTCACTCTATCAAAAGCAAACTGAGGCGAATTTTTGCCATATTATAGGTTTCTTGAAGATAAAAACAAGAGACTCCAGTTCTGTTTCCCTGTTCCATGGGTTACTTGCTTCTGTTAGATAAGAAGAGTATTTGACAGGACGGACAATATTTTAGAACCTATGACATTTGTTGTTGTAATAGTGCGCTCTTCGTCATGATGACTCTCTTGATACTCTTTTTATATTTGGTTTTGTGCCTATGATTTGACAGCCGAAATACTTATCTATCGTAAGCCATCCATTTTGATTTCACTAGTTGTTAGGACCGTCAGGGATGAGTGATAATAATGAAATATCCAATTAGAAACCTTCTATATGAGAAGATTCGCCAAGCAGGCACGATGACAGATACTGACCTTATGTACGCGCTTCAAAAGGATGGTCTCACGCTATCAGATTCTGATTTTAATAAGACCCTAATGGACCTAGAAATATACGGCCTTGTAAGGGTTTCATGGGTAACTAAGGATAAGCGCAGAATTGAGCTTACAGCAGACTCTGAGACTCATTCTTAGCTGATAAGGGAAGGGAGATGAATAGAAAAAGGTGGCATTAGTGGATAGTAAAATAAAGCATCAAACGCTAATGCGATAAATATCACGACAAGATACGGTGCTGTGACCTTGTACGCTTTCCATGCAAATTCCGGCGTCGGGCTCTTTGTCAGCTTGTAGTGATAGGCTAACATTAATGAGCCAGAAACTGCTGCAACTCCGGTGTATACAAAACCAAGCCCGAAAAATCCTAGGGCTAGTGAATAGGGGAGCAGGATCGCTGTATTAATCATGATATAGCTTGCGGTCTTCTGATTTCCAATCAACACAGGTAGCATCGGAACATGTACACTTGCATACTCTTCTCTTGCCTTTATCGCCAGGCACCAAAAGTGCGGAGGAGTCCACATAAAAACTAGCCATCCAACCAAAAAGCCTAATAGGTCAATAGATCCGGTTGCGGTGGCCCAGCCCGCCATCGAAGCGGCGCTTCCCGCAAAACCCCCAATAACGATATTTAAGGCGTTACTACGCTTGAGCCAAGCCGTGTATATTATGACGTAAAAGAGGATACCGATAGCAATCATGGCAGTTGCAATTGGATTAAGGGTAAAAAATGCAATAACAATCGAAAGCATGCATAGCGTAAAGCCATATACAAAGACACTTTTTGCAGAAAGCCTCCCATCGGGTATCGGTCGCTTTGCAGTCCGCTGCATCATACTGTCAATATCTCTGTCATAATAGTGGTTAAGCGCACTCGCTCCCATTGAAGCTAGAGCCCCTGCAAGGGTTAGAAAGCCTATCTGCCAAGCACTCACATCCCACGCGACGGCTGGGGTAGAATCAAACCTACTACCTGCTAAAAGTGAAGCAATGGCAGTTATTACAAGTACAACCACGATTCTTGGTTTTGAAACTTCTACGTAGTCACGTATAGTCACAGGTTTAACTCAATCGGTGTTCTCCCGTTGCTCGCATTTAATTTATTCGTTCTCTCTCTGGTCAATATATGAAATGCTTCAAATTAGTCACCTGTAGCTTAAAGAACATCATTATCTTTCGCTTTAATAATGCATGTTCGCCATCTGATAAGCCACATATGCATTTCATGTTCTTCTTGTCAATTGCATGAGACTCAGCAAGGATATAGATCTTCGCTATCTTGCTGCGTGCTTGCTGAAAATCATAATATTGACTAATCTGCTGAACGTTCTCAAGCATATCTAGCAGACTGACGGTGTTAAGCCAAGCATCCCAGACCGTATCATTCTCGCTTATGTCGAAAAGGTCTGCCAAAGGCATGGGTTCTTAGTTCACTACATGCACTCTTAAGACGGGATATCAACAACAATAGATTTGTAGATTGTTTTAATGCACTAGTCAAAAACGCCTCGGAGCGCTGGCAGAATATCATATGTGTACTAGCTTTATTCCGGGATAAGGTGGACTAAACACCGTGACTAATAGCTATTAGATGTCTCTGCTTTTCATCTGGTGGATGGATATACTCTAATCCTATAGGAATGTGTAAACCTGGCAATCTCCATCCTGCAACGAAATCTCTGATTAATTGCTCAAGGTGGTTATGTTACCATACGTTTCGTGAGGAGAAGAAACCCCATCTAGCAAAAATTTTAAATGCTGTCCAAGTAGCCGAGGAAAGGATTAAGTATACCAAACAAATCCCAATATGCGTACAACAACATGACTGACTGGGACCTTATGACACCCGGTATTGGTCTTACTTCAATAGGCATCGTCGGTGTCGGAATTTCACTTTCAGGCATTGCCAAGACATTCCTCGATGGTATGCACGCCGTTACTCTTTTGACAATGTTTATCGGTATGATCTTCCTTGCCTCAGGCCTATTCAAAGATGGCTTTCCAACCTCCGGTAGAGCTAAATCCGCCACATTTGTTACGCTGGGATTCCTAGTCACTTTTGGTTTTGCCGCTGCCGTGACAGTTAGCACGCAGGTTCCAAGTATTTATGCATACATAGGTCTCATGCTTATAATTTCTATACCTGCTACGGTGCTTGCAGTTGCCTCGTACCGAGGAACTCAGTACCTTAAGGCCATGGCTGTGATATTCGTTGGTGCTGCGATTGTGGGTGGCTCAACATTCTATGCATTTGGGCTAGTGACTCCCAAACCGCCGGCTGCAGAAGTAGAAGAAGAAGAACAGGCAGAGCAGGGAGCGGAGTCGCCGCCTACCCAAGAACCAGCAACACCGCCAGCCAACACTATCAGTGCAAGGATACTTCCTGGAGCTTCTGCACAAGGCAACCCCGACTACGACCCGGATCCCATTACCATAACACAAGGAGATGGAGTTCAATGGACAAATGAGGACAACGCTCCACACACAGTAACCAGCAGTGAACAAGGAGTATTTGACTCTGGCCTAATCAACGCAGGCGGCACTTGGGTGCTAAATTCCGCTGAAATCGCGCCTGCACAATATGAATATATCTGTACACTTCATCCGTTTATGGTCGCAACGCTTGCCATTTCTGACGGTGCAGCCACGCCCACTCAGAGCTCGGAAAATGCCACGACACAAAGTGCAGCAGGGAACAATCAATCGAACGCGTCAGTCAACAACACTGCAGCAGGCACTAATAGTACTACTGCAGCGACATCAGCTCCAGTTGAATGACAACCATCTTCGTTACTGCGGCTCATATTAGACAGCTCATTGAAATCGCTAAAGACGCACTTCCAAATGAGTCTTGTGCTTTTCTCCTAGGTCAGAATTATAAGGTAGCCGAGATTTTGCCAATGCGAAATATTGAGGCGTCACCTATCACATTTAGCATAGAGCCTGCAGAACTAATACAGGCGTACAACCTTGCTGAGAGCAAGGGGATGGAAGTGATTGCGATTTTCCATTCACATCCTGCAAGGGCCTGGCCATCAAGTACCGATAAAAAATTCATGGAGGTAAATCCTGTGGTATGGGTTATTTACTCAACGACTGAGAGTCAGCTAAAGGGTTTTATTTATGATGACGATGAGCTCATAAAAGAAATTGAGATAAAAATTAACGATGTCAGGGCGTGAGCCTTTCAGTGTCCCTTGGGTAGAGAACAACCTCTCGCACATTCTGTTCTCCCGTAAGGACCATCATCAGACGATCGTAACCAAGACCCCATCCGGAGTGTGGAGGCATGCCCCACTCAAAAGCTTTTAGGTGTTCTTGGAATGTCGCGGGGTTCAGTCCTTGCTCTGCAAGCCTGGTCTGCAATTTTGCATGCTCGTGCAAACGTCGGCCCCCAGATGCAAGCTCCAAGTAATTGTATTGGAGGTCAAAAGACTTCGAAAGCCTGAGATCATCCTCCTTTCCATGTATGTAAAAGGGCTTAAGCTTGAGAGGCCAATCCATTATGAAGTAGAATCCAGGATGCAGGCTGCCAAGTTTTCTAAGGGCTGAATCTGACAGATCGTCGCCAAATTCAAGCTTTTCGCCCTCCTTAGCAAGCTCCTCTAGGCATTGCTCATAAGTCAATCTGTCTATTTTTGCAGCCGAGATTTCCTTTGCACCCGCAGACTGAAGGTCGATCAGGTATCTTTCACGAAATTCGGTAGCGGCTTTCAGTACTACGTTTTCTAAAATATCCATAACATCTTCGTAATCAAGGAATGCAGCTTCAATATCCACGCTTGTAAATTCCGAGAGGTGCCTGACTGTGTGCGAATTTTCGGCACGAAAATACGGCCCAATCTCAAAAACCTTGTCAAGGCCAACTATCAACTGCTCCTTATACAATTGCGGACTCTGTGCAAGGTATGCCTTTCTATTACCGAAGTAACCAAACCCGAAGAGGTTTGCTCCTCCCTCGCTGGCGCTGCCAATTATTTTAGGAGTATTGACTTCAATAAAGCCCAGAGAGGAGAGCGTGTCCCTTATGATTTTAAGTCCTGCTGAGCGCAGCCGGAAAATGGCTGCTATCCTTGGGTTTCTTAAATCAAGTGCACGTGCATCCAACCGCTTATCTATAGCAGATTCTATACGCCCAGTGGGGTCTATTGGCAGAGGATGGAGCGCTTCTGTAAGCACTGTAAATTCACTTGCCTTCACTTCAACAGGAAAGTCTCGAGCCTTGCTCTCTTGTACAATTCCTGTAACAGTTACTGCACTCTGCCTTGGGACTTGCAGGGCAGATTGCAAATTGCCACCTGTCACGATGACTTGGCAGAGACCTGTAAAATCCCTAATTGTCACAAAAGCAAGTTTACCAATATCGCGGATGTCCTCTATCCATCCCCCCACTCTTACCTGCTGACCAACAAGACTACGGTTAACCTGGAATGCATAATGACTCCTTTTGATGTTCTTCAGGTCCATTTTCCTTAGGTCCTCTTTTGATTATTCTTAAATTCCACCAACAATTCAATGTTCCTAATTGCCTTTGCAATCTTTTGAACTTTGTCTATATTGACTCTGGCATTTTGAGCATCTTCTGCAATTATGACCTTCGTAAGCTTGTTGGCTTCCGGGAGCCAGAAGAAGTTTACTGACAACACCTTTAGTGGATGAAATAGACTTTCAATGAATCGCCTGTCAGATGCTTCGGTTTCGACGAACCAAACCTTTTGTCCCATTTGTTTTTCAATCTTGCTGACAAGCTCTTGGTTACCCCGCAGGACGCTTACATCAGAACTGCGTAACACAAGTACGAAGTCGCCGTAGACTCTTGTACCCCGGACAAGCGTAAATTTGTTAATTTCCTGATCGCGATCTGCCAAACCAATCAGCTTTGTTGCAGCCTCAACATCATCTTGTGTTATACTTCCTGACTTGAGTTTCGCTTCACACTTTCTGCAAAGCACGCCAGACTTAGCATCAAAGGAGCAGATCGGAGTTTTCAATTATTATAAACTTATGATGATATGTCTTTTGGGTTATATAACCCATATGTGATCTCAGTTAATCTCATCAAATACTGAGTGTAATGAGCATCTGAAACAACTGCACTAGAGGAGGAGCTAAAAGACTGAATAGCGCAAGGAGAAGCACAGAGGATATGGATGTAAAGGAATGAGGGATGTTCAATAAAAACAATGTACTGAGGATTAAAGACTAGAGGCTAAAGCTAAAGTTCATACGTAGGAGAATCTTATTGTTATGTGGATGCTGATGAGGAGTATGGAAGAGCCGGCTGATTGGATATATATACATACAAGAAATATATCAATGATGAAGATTATGAGATCCTGAGGCATCCATACTAATCAACCTGAAAACAAAAACCTACATTATTGTTGTTACATTCTCCGCGCTCTAACGTTTACTATACTGTCAAGGGCATTTCCGATAAGCACAAACGCAAGCCCTGTTATTGCTATCATCATGCCGGGGGGTACTATCCACCACCAGAGGCCCCTTGACATTGCCCCCGCAGAGTGCGCATCATGCAAGATTTGACCCCAAGTAGGGATTGATGGGTCCCCAAGACCTAAGAAAGAAAGAGCCGCTTCACCTAGAATTGCGCCAGGAACCGCAATGGCAATGCTGGCAAATGTTAGTGGTAGTAGCTGTGGGATTATGTGTTTGAAAATTATCTTTGTGTCTGATTGACCCATCAATCTTGCTGCTTCTATATACTGCAGGCTCTTTATCTGCAGCGCAAGGCTTCTACTTATCTTTGCCATTCCGACCCAACCAAATATCACTAGAAATCCCGTTATCAAAAATATGCTACGTCCTATGGTTACTGACAGTATCACAAGAAGGGGAAGGGTAGGAAGAGAATAAAACACATCGTTTATCCTCATCAGCCCCTCGTCTGTGCGATTCCCCTTATAGCCTGCGACGACACCATATATCAGGCCGATAGATACTGCTGCTCCTGATACAGTAAGGCCAATAAAGAGTGCAACAGGTGCTCCCCACAGGAGGCCAACAGCTAAATCACGACGTAAGTCGTCTGTACCCATGATCCCATAGACTTTCCCACCTAATATGATTCCAGAATCCACAACATCATCGCTTGGGTCAAACATATAGAAGGTACTTCGGATGACGTATGTGCCTTTAAGCACTTTATTTTCATCTGTCTGCGAAAAAATCATAGATTGTGGACTGCTAGGATCCACTCTATATGTGAAGAGATTGCTATACCCCGCAAGGCTATCTACAATAAGTCTGTCCGTAGAAAAGATCCTCGCAGAGAATTCGTTGCTATCATTCTGAGATGGAGGAAGAGATGCAAAATAAATTTGGAATTCATTACCATCCGGCCTAAGCACATCGATCTGAACTGCTGGTTGAATGGCGCCATATCTGGCAGAATACGTAACCATAAAATCGCTTGGGTATGAATCGTAATTGAAATTGAAGTTGTAAGAATGACTCTCGATCCGTACGCCACCTTCTAGAAGACTGGTCTTGTCAGCATCCTTGGCAGTCATGATCAAATGCTCTGGCAGATTCAGCCCCAGCATGTTAACCCACACAGGCATAGCCGACTGGGGTTGGTTGATCCAAAAGTTTGGGTTATTCCATTGCGTGAAGGATTCTAGCGGAATCGCTACGAATGCATAAATGGTTATATAGATAAGTCCAAATAATATCGCAACACCTGCAAGGCCGCCCTTGGAGCGCTTAAATCCCTTGAAAATATCTGATGTAGAAACAACTTCTACAGGCCCTGTCAGGCGATCTTCACCCTTGGATCAAAGTAAGCGTAGAGTATGTCAGTGAGAAATACTGTGAAGATGAAAATGAGTGTGGATACATAGGTCAGTCCAATTATCACGGGTATGTCCATAAAGCCTATTGCCTCATAATATAAGCTCCCCATTCCTGGCCAGCCAAAAACTGCTTCTACAGTAATCGCACCGCCAAACGAGCTAGCGAGGCTTAAGGCCACGACAGTAATGATCGGCGGTGCAGCATTTTTTAGGGCATGAGAATATAGGATCTTCTTTTGTGGTATACCTGCAGCCCTCTTGGCTATGATATAGTCTTCTCCCAAGATCCCAACTACGAAATAGCGTACAATATAAGCCCATGAGCCAAAGCTAACTAGCACTATTGTGATAAGGGGCAACATCATATGATAAAGCAGGTCCAATGCATAACCAGGATCGGATGGTGCAGTAAGAGGCGTCGCCCTAGCAGGAAAAATATGATATGTAAAGGCAAAAGCAAAGATCATTAGCATTCCTACCCACCAAGTGGGAAAGCTGCTGCTAAATACTGCAGAAGCAGAGTTGATCTTATCCCAAAAGGAGCCGGCGCGATTTGCAGCAAAGGCGCCAAGGTAAAGGCCTATGACAGTAATAATCAGAGTTGAAGTAGTAAAAAGCAATATTGTCTTTGGCATCTTTTCCAAGATGATGTCACGTACATTTGCCGATCCACTCTCACTTGTAAGGTAATTAGACCTCCCAAGGTCGAGTACCATCACTTTCAAAACAGTGTTTGTAAACCGCTTGGGAGAATACCATGGCTCGTCAAGACCGATTGCCTTGATTTGAAGGTCAATCCTTTGGTCTATGTAGTTTTGGCGTTCCTCAGTATTTCGGAACGTGATATCGCTGTTATTTGTTTGTTCCACAACAGAGGTTCTCGTCGCATCAAGCAGTATCTTATCCATAGTAGGACCAACGAGCGCCATTGTTAGGATCAAGGTAGAAAGAAGCACTATGACCATATTTAGCGAGCGTTTTACAAGAAAGCGGCCAAAGTCTCCCAACTATACTCAACCATCGCCTACCCGGTTATATTTTTCTACCATTTCATACTCCTGGCATATATATGTCTCTTGTACATGCTGTCCTAGCAAAATTACGACCTTGGCATTCGCATAACCGTTACACTCATATAATAAAGACCGAAATGCTTGCTTGTTCTCAAACGCTGGACGATATCTGCAATTATAGTCGCAATGTTGAGTCAAAGAGAAATAGAGAGAAAAGCTCCTTTTTGATCCTTATTATTATTTGTTATTATTATTCCGCTTCGATACTGAAGTTGAAATATCTAGAGAGAGATACTGTCTCTATAAATGCATATGCAACAGGTCCTGAAGCTATAAATCCTACGTTGTCAACACTTGACGCGACCCCAACCGTTCTGGAAAATAAGGTGCAAGAAATTCTGCACGGTGTATATCGTAAATTCTAATGTTCCTAATTTCCTAACGATAACCTGTGTCCAATACTGATCAGCTTCCCTATTACATACTCGGTACACCGTCGACCGGCTCAATAATAGATCGAACTAAAATATTCATGATGCTATTGTCATCTATTGTGCAAGATCCAAAGCAGAATTATTCCCACCTATTTGATTGCTGTTAAGATTTGTACCCTGAGTGGAGCCAAGTGCTCCTGGAGCAGCAATAATAGTAGTTGAGGAAATGTCCGGGCGGAGGGCTTCGTTACTAGTTGCAAAGATCCTGATCTGATTTGGTCCGGGAGATAGCTTTGCAGTCATGTCCGATGTCAGATTAATATTGAACTCTCCGGGGCTTTCTGGCTGGGCCTGTCCTCTCGCTACCACTATTCCATCTTTATTTGAAACAAAATAGTTCACAGTCGCATTGCTGCTTGGCTGGCCACCCACGTCAACACTGACTCTGATTGGAGTAGACTGACCCATGGCTACTATTCTCGGCACGTTAACGCTGCTAATGTCAGCAACTCGAGGTGTCTCATATTCAGACCAATGGCCCACTTCAAAGGGGTATGAGGAATCTCTGAACGCATTAATAGTTATTGTTCCTCCTGCTACATTGAAGTTCTCAAGATAGAATGCACCGTTCCTAATTATTGCATGGCCATGGTTTTCAATCCAACTGATGCTGGCATCGTAGCGCTTGATGGCATCTTGGATCGTTATTATATCCCTTAGAGCAGGCGGCACAAATTGCTCATTTTTCATCTCTTGAAGCTCTGTCTTGATCATGTCTGCATGCTCTCTTACAATAGGGTCATACCACCCAATGCCCTTAGCTTGTGCTTCGCTTCTAGAATAAGCAAGTCTGCCATCCATGACAATTCTTTCAGATGCAGCCACTATCTCCCATGGCTCAGTCGCAAAGAATGCTCCTGAGCCAGCAATCTCCTTCTCATCGTAATGCCAAATGTCAATGTAGGATTCAATTCTATCAGGGCTAACATACCTCGAACCCTTCGAAAGCTTGAGCGCTTCGCTTGCTGCTGGCGTAAATTCAGGATCTACTGTCCGGTCTCCTGGCCCAGTATTAGTGCCCCATTCATAGGTGAAATAATCTTCAAACATCATGTCAGAAACATCCATTTGGATGCCATGGTGCCAATTTGAATAAAGTGGAGTAAACGTTACCTTACTTATCGCAGTCGATCCTTCGCCTGCTTGAACCCACTGCTGCAGTGTTTGGTTCCATTTTATCACATCAGAAGGTACATCAATTTTACCAATAGGGCCTTCTGTAGTAATGTCTGTCCAAGGGCTCCGAAATGGGACCACCTCTCCGGTATATGGATGTCTGAAGGTGGCAGCGTCTGCAACCATCGAATGAATACTCGCACTATACAAATCCTGCAGACCTCCGATTGTGTTCCAAGACCCTTGGTGGATCTGTTTGACACCGATGTCAAGCGAAACATTTCCGTCGCCGCCTGATCTTGCGTTCAGTAGAGAATACTTGCTTGTTATCCCTGCCCCAAAATCATTTACCAAACCTTGCACATTAGAAGAAGCAACAAAGGGGTCGGTCTTCTGGGCAACAAAGATCCTAACAGATTCCTGAATGCCCATCTTTACAGCATCACCTACAAGCTGGTTCCTTTCCTCCTCGGACGTAAAGTTGAAAAACGCTATCTTTTGGGTTATTTCATCAATTGTAGCATTTTGATAGTTCCAATAGCTTGGGTTCTGATATCCAGGCATTCTGCTCAACCAAGGTGCATACATCTGGGCCGGAATTATTGGATTATACTTTACAAACGCTCTGCTGCCAGCAAACTCTTCAGTGTATATTTGCCATTGCAAGTTCTTTGGATCTGAACCATATACTACTGTATTTGCCTTGTTTAAATCACCATAGTCCCTCTGGATACTAAAGCCGATCTTTTCAAGCTCGGAAGCGATCAGCTCCCCCATTGATTCCTTTTTAGGATCGTCTTGTCTCATAAAGAGCTTTATGGTAACAGGATTGCCATTAAATGTCCACCTGCCATCGCCGTTTGTGGCGCCCGCCGCAATCATTGCCTGAGACATCATGCTTGAAGCAAGAGAAGGATTATACCTAAACCCAAACGATTCTACTGTATCGATAATGTTCAGATATTCCGGTGAATACATGCCAAATGGATCCATAAGGGGACTGCCATATCCTCTCAAAATCTCATTAACCACGAAGTCTCGGTCGATAAGGTAGTTTAAAGCATAACGAAATTCCTTGAATTGAAATGGATTTAGGACGTTAGAATCTGCTGCAGGAGCAGGATTCA
>DATFBV010000099.1:0-19724 GCA_035253605.1 Nitrososphaera sp. | reverse complement strand
AAGCTGACGAGCTAGCAAAGGAAGCATACTATTGGGCTTTGAGGAAGTACCCGGAGCTCAGAAAAAGAGTAAGAAAGCATTGGGCAACAATCCTGTGGGTAGAACAAATGATACATAAGGAACAATGAGATTATTTAGGTCAAAACAAAATCACTTCAAAGAACAATAGGAAGGCAAGGAGTTCGTCGCCTTTTTACATATATACATGCAACGTCTATGGAATGAGCACTGCACGAGCCTCTACTTCGGATTTTTTGAGCCTATATAGTACTTCATTAGCCTCTTCCAATCTATGTGTTTCTACAATGACTTGCAAGCCCATGGCGCTTGCCATCTTGACTAGATCAGCCATGTCTTTTCTAGTGCCAATATTGCTTCCCTTTACTATTTTTTCTTCAAAGGTGGGAAAGTCAGCCACATTGCCACGTACGCCTAGAACAACAATGCCTCCTTTCTTGACTGATTTAATGGCAGCATCTATCACATTGTCAGATGGTGCAAAAACAATTGCACTATCAAGCAGCCCCTCCTCGTCTGTCAGGTTCTTCAACAACTGCTCATCTGAATCTTGATAGATAAAGACGTTGTCTGCACCCAGCTTTTTTGACAAGTCGATATGTTTTCTCGTTCTTGATACGGCTACAACCCTTGCATCATAAATCTTGGCTAATTGGATGGCCAAATGGCCCACGCCGCCTATTCCAAAAATGCCAACTGTCTTGCCCGCCGCAGGCTCGCTTGCCTTGACTGCCTTGTATGCGGTTATTCCGGGGCAGAAAAGTGGAGCAGCATGGGCCGGATCAAAGTTGTCTGGGATCGGAGTCACAAATTCTTCCAATGCAGAGATGTACTCAGCGTAGCCTCCCTGCACAGTCTCACCAGTTATCTCGGCTCTTTCACACAAGTTCTCTCGGCTTGAAATACAATACTCGCACTGCAGACAGGAGCTAAAAAGTGGCTGGATGCCAACCCTGTCACCTACTTTGACCTTTTTCACACCATCTCCTATCTTTTTAACAATGCCCACGACTTCATGGCCCGGTACCACTGGCAGACTTGAAGGCGCGCCATACTTTTTCCAATCGCCTTCGATAAGATGCAGGTTTGACCGGCATACACCACATGCCTCTATTTCAAGGAAAAGTCCAGTTCTTCCCTTTATTGTTGGCTTCTCAATTGACATAAGTTTGAGGGGGCGAGTCTCTATCGGTGCAAGCTTTGTGAGAACCATCGCCTGCATCTTTTCTGTCACGGTATTCAACATCTCTTTATCACATTTATGCTCATTGCACAATATAGATCGCACATTGAGCATAAATGAGGCGTGCCAGATAAAGCACATTTACTACTTCGCTCTGCGCTCTAGTGATAAACTTAAGAATTAGATAAGAAACCTAAATCTCGATGTCCGTTAGGACAAGCGATGTCAAGTCATCAGAGTATATCGGCAGAGAAGTCATGGTCAGAGGCTGGGTATACAGGCTAAGGAAGCAAAAAGAGAATGCATTTGTGCTTGTGCGTGACGATAGAGGTGGCGTCATACAATGTGTCTTCCCTGTAGAAAAGGCAGCCAGCCTTACTATAGAATCTTCTATTGAGGTAATAGGGATTGTAAGCCAAGATGCAAGAGCTCCTGAGGGAGGATATGAGATAAAGGGAAAGAATCTCAAAATATACAATATTGCAGGCACTGATTATCCTATAGGTGAGTATCAGAGTGAAGAATTGTTGCTTGATAAGCGACATTTGGCAATGCGCATGCGCAAGATGATCGCAATTGCGAAAATAAGGGCAACTGTACTTGACTATGGCCGCCGTTGGTTTGTAGAAAGCGGCTGGATGGAAGTGACTGCACCAATCATTGTCAAAGGTGCAGTAGAAGGGGGCTCGACACTTTTCAAGCTGAAATATTTCGATGAAGAAGCTTACCTGTCACAGAGCGCTCAACTATATTTGGAAGCTATGATTTTTTCACTTGGACCAGTATGGAGCCTTACCCCTTCATTTCGTGCAGAAAGATCCCGAACTGTCAGGCATCTTGCAGAGTTTTCTCACCTCGAGGCTGAAGCTCCATGGGTCACCCTTGAAGACCTCTTGAAAGTACAGGAACAGCTTGTTTCATACGTGATCCAGAACACGATTAAGGAGAGGGCAGAGGAACTGACGTATCTAAGACGAGACATAGTTGAACTAAAAAAGATCGAGCCACCATTTGAGCGGCTGTCTTATGAAAAGGCAATTGAAATCATCAAATCAAAAGGGTTAGTGATTACTCAGGAGGATGGCAGTAAGCGAGAGATACAGTTCGGTGATGATCTTAATATTGATTCTGAACGTGAGCTGACTAAGAATGCTACAAAGCCGATATTTGTAACAGACTATCCACTTGCAGTCAAGCCCTTTTATGTAAAGGAGAACCCGCAGCATAGAGGTAGCGGGCTGGCGGTAGATATGCTAGCGCCAAGGGGCTTTGGCGAAATAACAAGTGGCGGTCTAAGAGAAGACAATATTGTTTCAATCACTGAACGCATCAAAAAAGAGGGACTTGATCCTGCGGCCTATGACTGGTATCTTGATCTAAGAAATTACGGCTCTGTACCACATGGTGGCTTTGGGCTTGGTATTGAGCGCTTAATACGGTGGATAATAAACGCCGAAGATATCAAGGACACTGTGCCTTTTCCGCGCACAATATCTCGCGTCACACCTTGATAGATCAAAATAATAATAATGGATGTGGCATGTAGTAGGTTGTTGTAATTTTCTTTTATTATGGCCATTTGTTAGCTGGCACCTTTATCGGTTTCCCTTGTTCTGCTTCTTACTGCAGTCAATCGGTCAGGTACACACAACAATAGGAAAAGTTTTTTCAGCTGGCATGGCAACAAATTTTCTTTTTGCTGCCTGCATTGATTCTCTAAATGATGGTTTTGTTGTACGAGCCCTAGCATATAGAGAGAGATATTTTTTCCTCCGACAGTTTAGTGCTCATTTAAGGATCTCTATATGAAAGCATGCTATCCATAATGTCAATTTACAAAGGTTTTAAACTCCATATAATCCTGTAAAGTTTACAGTACTTGCACGAGTCATTCCTTGAGGCAGCAAAAAAGAGGGTATTGCTATTTGATGGGGCTATGGGAACCGAGATACAGCGCCTCAATCCTAAAACAGAAGATTTTCCAGATGGCAAAGATGGATTTAACGATGGTCTCAATTTGTCCCGGCCAGAGTGGATAAAGCAAATTCACCGAGGCTACCTCAAGGCAGGGGCGGATTGTATTGAGACTAATACATTTGGCTCCAATAGGTTCAAGCTTGCTGAATATGGATACGGTGACAAGACAATTGAATTTAACAAGAAGGCAACGGAACTTGCAAGGGAGGTATGTAATGAATTCAAGGAGGAGAGCAAACCGCGATATATAATCGGCTCTATGGGCCCTAGTGGATATTTACCAAGCTCAAATGACTCTGCGCTTGGAGAAATACCTCTTGATGATATAATACAAGCGTTTATGCTACAGGCTGAAGGGCTCATTCTAGGAGGGGTCGACGCGCTGTTAATAGAGACGAGTCAGGACATACTAGAGGTCAAGCTGGCGATCGAGGCATGCCATATGGCGATGGAAAAGGTAGCCAAAAAGGTGCCGATAATTGCTAATGTTACATTAGATCAGTACGGGAAAATGCTGCTTGGAACGAACATTCAAGCAGCTTACACCACTGTCAGTAACATGAACATCGATGTATTTGGGCTCAATTGTTCCACTGGCCCCTATGAGATGGTACCAAGCGTAAGATGGCTAAGTGAGCAAGATCTGCCAATACTAGTCATGCCAAATGCGGGTATGCCTCAAAACGATGGCGGGCGTGCAGTATATAAGATGACGTCAGAAGAAATAGCAAAAGCGCTTGAAGATTTTGTTAATAAATATGATCATGTAAGAATGATAGGAGGATGCTGCGGAACTAATCCACAACATATCGCAGCGCTAAGAAGAGTTCTAGATGCTAACGATAATAAGAAGAAGTACTAGTACTCCTTTTGACTCTACGAGTTTTTTGCTGCTGACGGTCAATGTCTTTATAGAAATATTCAATTCCCATCTTCCCAAAGCCTCTTACCCTTTTGATCCTACCTTGGACTGTCAGGCGAGTGATTGCAAGCCGGACGTACTGCTTGTTGCCGATCATTTGGTCAAGATCCTTGCTTGTGACTTTGCCGCTTCTATTTCTTATAATAGCATAGACCCTGTCTATGAAGCGGCTAGAGCCATTACCTCTCAATTTAAACTGTTGAATCGTCGCCATAGTTCTTACTTGGATTTTTATTATAAAACAGGTAAGATGGAATTTTCGATATAGTCCCTACTCTTCTACTGTTAGTGAATAGCAAATATAATGGCTAATAAATAAGTAAAGAGTCGCCTTGGTTCCGATGATAAGTTCAGCTCTAAAGGCAGTAGACTTAAGGCAGGATCCGCGGCCTCTGATAATTGGGGAGCGCATTAATACCCAAGGGTCTAGAAAAGCCAAGGAGCTTGTGCTTGCAAACAATTTTGACGGGTTGACTGACCTTGCGAGGAATCAGGTAGAGGATGGAGCACATTGCCTTGATGTATGTGTTGCAACTACTGAGAGAGCTGATGAGAAGGACTTCATGGTGAAGCTTGTCAAGAGGCTCAGCTTGGAGGTAGAAGCACCGCTGGTCATTGATTCAACAGACCCAAAAGCGATTGAAGCTGCAATCAGACAGATCCCAGGTAGACCCATAATAAATTCAATAAACTTGGAAGGGAATGGGGACAGATTTCATCAACTTGCACCGCTAATGGTCAAATACGGTGTGCCGGCTATAGCTCTGTGTATAGGTCCAAAGGGGATGGCAAAGACGCCTCAGGAAAAACTTGAAGTTGCAGAGCTCATCTACGAAATCGGTACGAAGCAATATGGCTTAAAGCCTTGGCAATTCATCTTTGACGTACTCACATTCACAATTGTGACTGGAGATCCAGAACTTGCTGATGCAGCCAAAAATACCTTGGATGGCATCCGGCTTGTCAAGAAGAAGTTTCCTGAGTGTTTCACTGTACTAGGCTTGAGCAATGTAAGCTTTGGTGTTTCGCCAAATGCAAGAAAAATAATTAATTCAATATTTTTATATCACGCGCTTCAGGCTGGACTTGATGCTGTCATCATCAATGCACGCGATATCATTCCATATCCAGAGATCGGAGAGCAACAGAAAAAGCTAGCAGAAGATCTGATTTTCAATAGGCATCCAAATGCTCTTGCAGAGCTGATAGCATACTTTGAAGGCAATAAGGCAGTAACGGCGGGCGGCCCGACCAAGAGGATAGAAGTAGATCTAAATTGGGAAGCATCCAAACGTTGCTACTTCAGAATCGTCAACAGACTAAAAGAGGGTATAGAGGATGACGTAGTGCAGGCAATAGCTGACCGTCTCAAGGACAGCAATAGCACTAAAGACAGCGATGGACAGCTTGTGCTGAGAGCCTCATCAAAAGAGGCAGCACATGAAGCAGCAGTAGAGACGCTCAACGAAGTACTGCTTCCGGCAATGAAAGAGGTAGGCGATAAGTTTGGCGCTGGTGAGCTAATCCTACCTTTTGTGTTGAAGTCTGCAGAATGTATGAAGGCAGCTGTTGCAGAACTGGAGAAATATCTGATCAAGCAAGAGGGGGTGAGCAAGGGGAGGCTTGTAATATGCACAGTCTATGGAGATGTACATGATATTGGCAAGAACTTGGTAAAAACAATCCTTGTTAATAATGGCTATACAGTCTACGACCTAGGCAAGCAAGTGCCGCTGCAGAAAATTTTAGAAAAGATAACTGAAGTCAATGCAGACGCAGTAGGGCTATCGGCGCTACTTGTGTCGACATCAAAGCAGATGCAATATTTTGTCGAGCAAGCACGGCAAAATGGTATCAATATGCCCGTGCTTTGTGGTGGAGCGGCAATTAACAGTAACTACATCAACAGGATTGCAAAGGAGGGTGGTATCTACTCACCCGGAGTATTCTACTGCAAAACAGCATTTGACGGGCTGAAAGTCATGAACAGACTTATGTCGCCTGATCGCGAGCAGTTTGTCAATGAGTGGAAGCAAAAGTTGGAGAAATGGGATGAACGGCACCACCCTGTCATGACAGTAGAACAATCCCAAATTCCTCACAGCAGTATTAAGCCTATAGAGCCTCCGATACCGCCTCACATTAACCGACCTACTAGACTCAAGCCATTTGGAATTAACCTAAACGAAGTATGGAAATATGTTAACAAGAAATCGCTATTTGTATTGCAGTGGGGGATAAGGGGTAGAGGGGCAAGTGATCAGGATCCTGAAAAGTTGTTCAGTAGGTGGAAGGATCGAGTAATAAGCGAGAAATTGTTTGAACCCCGCGCAGTATATGGATTCTATAAGTGCCACAATCTGACTCTGAACCAAGGAGGTAATGGAAGGCTGGCAATTGACCTGCCAGATGGCAAGCAGGTCGTGTTTGAATTTCCACGATCTTCAAAAGAAAAACACCTATGTCTTGCAGATTATTTTGGCGAGAATGATATAGTTGCGTTTCAAACGGTGACTGTCGGCAACAAGGTCACAGAAATAATCGACCTATGGAACAGGCAAGATAGATATGCTGATGCCTACTACTTGCACGGTCTTGCAGTTGAAACAGCTGAGGCGATGGCGGAGTTAGTCAATGCGAAAATTCGAGATGAGCTAAAAATAGGCCAAAACCGTGGCCTCCGTTACAGCTGGGGATACCCAAGCTGTCCAGATATTTCTCAGCACCATCTTGTTTGGAAGATATTAGAGCCTGAAAAATCGGGCATGACGCTCACAGAATCAGGTCAAATAGTGCCGGACCAGTCGACTGCGGCAATAGTAGTACACCATCCAGAAGCAGAATATTTCGTACTTTAATCACTGCTGCCTTATTCTAAGTTCAAATTCTCGGACATCTGACTGGTTTCCTTCTATAAACAAGACTCCCTTTACTGTATAAACGGCTTCTTTTGCAGGTGCACCGGCGGCACTTATTATAACCTCTATCTGGCCTGTGCGTGCGTCTCTACTATGCAGGTCTGGAAGCTGGACTGTTTGGTTTTGAATTGTCAAGTATGGTTGATAGCCGGAAGGTTCAATGACAATGATTACCTGTCCGTCAGTGATTGACCGCATCTCTAGATTCTGTACATTGAACAATATCCGAGTCGATTCTCCGACGCTGATATCTCTTCTATCGGGGGTAAATTCTGTGAATTTAACGTTAGGCAAGTCAGAGTTTGTCTGCATCGGCATAGAAAAGACAATGATTGCAATAGCGATCGCAACAGCTAGAGCTGCTATAGCTATCACTTTCCAAAGCAACGATCAAAATGACAGCGTTTGATATAAACGAGAATCGTGTCTTTTTAATATCGCTTGATTTTAGAACTAAAATATAGTGTCAACACCAGTAGATCATATTCTAGTACAGGACATATCCGACTTTTTCTTTTTGCGTGGACTTAAAAAAAGGCTAAGAATTCTGATAACTTTAACTGTCGTGCAGGTGGCGATGATGGCAACTTTACTTCAACTTGTTTCTTTTGCTGTACAAGATATTCCACTTTGGCCTCTATTTCCTCAACTTCTGAAATGCACTCTCTCAACTGTTTATAATGGTGAAAGACAATAGAGATGAGAATTGGGTGAAGTCTTACATACTGAACAGAATAAGAACAAGCTGAAATGTAAAATCTTGGGATATCAAACATTTCATCAAACTTCTTTCTATCTGATCTATCCAAAGCATTGCGGAATGGTTTCCATTCCTCTTTTTCCATTTCAAGAGCAATTCTAAATGAAGGTATTGTTCTGCCCATTTAGTTTACAACCGCCATTGTCACAATCCTCAATGGCAAAGATTGCGAGTAAAGGGTACCATAAATACATGGTTCTATCAAGCTCTTAGTAACTAGTCAATAGGAGCATGGTGACTAAGTCCTAGGAAGATGTAGTTGTAGTCGCCAAAAACGTCAGGTCATACCCTGTTATACGCTTTGCCGTTCTAAACCCTGCAACCTTATAGCATAGCTACTGATAAAGTACAAGAACTGCCAGTTGCGACCTGTTTGAAGAAGCATTTCACAAATCCATAGCAGCCCTTCCTTCTCCTTCTGCGGTGTTTTTAGGCTTTGGCGAGTCTGCAGCTACAGCATGGACACCACACTTCATCCATATGATGATAAATATCTCGCATATTACACACTTTTTATGTCCAGCAGAATATATCTTCCTCTCTAGAACCGTTAGCTGGTCTGAGGGCATTATGCTGTTCGCAATACCTTTGCATGTCATCAACCATACATGACGTGTCTTCTAAAGTAGTCAATAACAGAAGGGAGGAACTACGACGATATATTTTGGATTAAGCTTAGCAGTGAAGAACGCTGTTCAATACGTATAATTTATTTTATTATATTGTCTCATGCCGTACCTGTCTGTTCATCTTGCTCTATCTGCAGTTGCTTCTCTATGTCTTTGAGAGTACCAATAACATAATTCATTTCGTTGACATTCATCATTTTCTTTTTGCTGCTACTACTCTCCTGTAAGATCTCTATGGCCTTTCTAATGGCTGTCATCTTGGAAGCATTATCTATTGCCATAAAGTAGATTCAACAACTGTAATTAAAAGGATTAAGCTATTAAGCTCTCACGAGGAATCTTCTCAACAATCTGACATGTTGGCGAAAGCATCAACATTGCTGCCATAACCACATAATGATCATGTGCCAAGGTCAACACATTTTCATTCGTTGGATGCTCACATCCCTATACATGCTTCTCACATTGATCGCCTTGCAAATGGACAATTGCTATAGAATAATAATACCATACGGTTCAAATCCTTCTCCCGGCACCTACTGAGCCCTTGTCATGACAACACCATATCTATTAAACCCATTTTTGGTTGTACTATGTCTTTCAATTCTGAAGGTTTTCTGCCGAGTTCCCAAGCCCTAAACGGTCGCCAACAACATCTCGCTCCGTCAATTGCTATTGAACATTTCAATGCAGAGATTCCGGGACTATACAATCTTAAGCTCTAATCCAACAGATCAGATGCTTAAACCTACAATAGGCTTTTAGAGACCAGAACGGCGGCGATATGCTGAGCAGAAAAAACCTCCTCTCCACCGTGACTGTGGTATTATTATCTCGCTTCTTGTAATTGACATAGCCTAGCTATTGTTGGGGGGCCATAATAACAATTTTAGACAGGAACCAGATAAATAGGATGAAGCAATTTGGTGATATCAGCGATCTCATATCGAGGATATAGATGACTCTGGTGGTATAACATGGCCAAACTTGAAGCAAAGAACATAGGCAAGCAATTTCTTGCAGTGCAACGAAATGAGACAAAGCTAATCACTGCCATCAAAAACATTAACCTGACAATAGAAGATGAGGAGTTTGTATGCTTTGTGGGGCCGTCTGGTTGCGGAAAGACAACTCTGCTTAACATCCTGGCTGGTCTTGACAAGCCTACAGAAGGAGAAATAATCCTAAACGGTCGTCCTGTAACTGAAACTGGACCTGATAGGATCATGGTATTTCAGGAAAATGCGTTATTTCCTTGGCTTAAAGTCTTAGACAACGTTGAGTTTGGACTAAAGATGGCTGGCGTTGAGAAGAACAAACGACAAGAGCGTGCAATGCACTATCTTGATATGATGCAGCTTACCAAGTTTGCTGATGCTTACACGTACCAGTTATCAGGGGGAATGAAGCAGAGAGTTGCAATAGCAAGGGCACTTGTCATGGATCCTGAAGTGCTCTTGATGGATGAGCCTTTTGCCGCTCTAGACAGCCAGACACGCGACCTACTTCTGGTAGAACTTCAGTTGATATGGGCCAAGACAAAGAAGACTATAGTATTTATCACACACAATATACTGGAGTCAGTCGTTTTGGGAAACAAGGTCATCGTCTTTACAAGAAGGCCTGGCACAATTAAAGATGAGATAACCGTAAATTACAAAAGGCCTAGGCTTCCAGAAGATGAGAATCTGCAACCTTATTACAGACGGGTCATTGACTCGATAAAAAGTGAAATCACAGAAAGAAAGAGAGCCAAGGATGACGACGGCGATGAGGAGAATAATAAGGATCTCATTGCTTGAGCTGCCGTAGTATCTGAAGACCTGATGCGAAACTATTGGGGGACGTCAAGAGCACTGTATCTGCCATTTTGGCAGCCTGTCTTATGAAATCTACAGGATTGCTTTCGTATTCTGACCAGTCAAGCCCGATGAGTGAAGCTGACTGGTGATTCTTTTCAGATGGAACCATCACCACTGCAATGACCTTAATACCATAAGGCGTGGCAAGGTCTACTATCTCTCCCAAGTCGGAAAGCGACGAGATTGATTGACTTACAAGAGAGTGCGGGGTAACGTTAAGCTTATTCCTTATTGAGGGAGCCGACTTATCCTTGACCTTTGCTGGAAATGACAGATCGAGTTTAATATTCAAGTCATAACCCTCTTTCTTAAGCATTCTAACTGCAGAGCTCGGTCTTAGGCCAGAATCGCCTAGCTTGTCTGCTGGCTCGTCGCCCATTAAGATAAGCACACTCTCAGCGCCGATGAGTATTGCATCTGACACGGTCTGACATAGGGAAGGGAAATTGCGATCGCGCACTCTAATGCTACAGCTGAGCTTCGCCTCTGCATCGATATGCTCTTTGATGTATCTAGCTGCAGTGACACTTGATAGGCGTGGAACACCAAGCACTGAGTCGGTCAAGTGGATCCCGCTTACAAGCCCACGGAGCTGCGAAGCGCGATTTGTCATCTCCTGTATGTTGCCCTTTAGCTGCCCGAGATCAAACCTTTCTCCTTTTACTATCTTCGGTGGGTTCAGCTCATAGGATACTTTTATTGTATCACTACACACTACAATCCTGAAAAACATCTTTAGGCCTTATTAAATGCGAGGTTGCCAGCGAGAGTATCCAAGCATAATATATTGGCCTTGGCGTATCCAAACAGCTGTTGAGGAAGGAACAAATTCTCTCATTTCTGAGACCCGCCCTTGTAAATAGGCCATACCTTCCAGCCGATGCAGCGTTAGCAAGACCTGCTGCAGTACTTGTGATAATACACTATCACAAAGAAAAGCCGCATGTCTTTCTGACAAAGCGGAGTTCAAACCTTAAGTCGCATACTGGCGAAATATCCTTCCCTGGAGGCAGATATGTTGAAAGCGACGGTACACTCATTGCAACTGCCTTGCGGGAAACAGAAGAAGAAGTTGGAATCGCATTCAGTATTGATCAGATAGTTGGCTGCTTAAGTGCAGTACGTACAATGACATCAAATCACTTTATTGTACCATTCGTAACACTACAGGATATGCTGCCTCAATACAGGATTTCAACAACCGAAGTAGAAGCAGTAATTGATGTACCGCTTATTGAAACACTCAAAAGCATTGATCGAGACACAGAACATTCTCATCTTGCCAAAGACGCATTTAAGTTTACTTATGGCAACAACGTAATATGGGGAGCAACTGCAAGGGTGCTTAAACAAATGCATGATATTCTCCTCAGACCTTCATGACCTACTTCATTGTGTCTCGCTTACGTGTATATACATATATGCTAACTAGCCATACTTTCTTCTTCTTCATCATCTTCTTCTTCTTAAGCTCAAATTGCATTCTATATTATAGGGCTAGCGGGCCCGGTGGGCTTCGATCCCACGACAACTGGCTCCGGAGGCTTGCGCTTCTTTTCTAAAAAGAAACAGCGCCCTCTCCTGACTAGGCAACGGGCCCTGTCTGCGTGTTTAAATCTCCTCATATATGAAACATACCTGTCATAATGACTTGCAGAGATACTATTTTTTTACTAGCTTTTGCTAGTTGCTTGAGCTCATCAGGTATTTGGGTCCTCATCGCATGCATACTCTAATCTACGTTGTCATGCTACTATTATCGACATGACAACTCAAGAGCAGGATCATCCAATAGTTGTGTCAAAGGTGAAATATCTTGGCTCCTGCCTCCTACCCTCGCCAATAGAACAAGAAGTCACGATTGTACTATATCATAATAGAATGAATATTCCCGAGCTAGATGCCACAATCCCTATCGATGAAGTATCTCAAATCGAATTAGCTAAGGGAAAGGACTTGCCATCACAAACCGTTATGATGTTTGGGGTAGTTGGCCTAATAGTAGAGAGAGAAAATCCCTATATGATGATCAAAATTGTCAATAGCCCTGACAGCGTGCTATTCAAGTTTGAGAATATGACTGTTGCACATAAGTTAATGAAAGAGGTTAAAGAAGCCAAAGATTTCTTGAAATAGAAATATTATATTATTATGACAGTATACTCCCATAAAACATATAAAAAATCTAAAATTTAAGAAATTTAACCTGAATATCTGCTTATACTTTCAAAAGTTATTTATTCTAGATATGCGTAATTTTGTCTATATGTATGCAAAGCTTTGCGACATAGAGGTTCTCCCAAGCTACATCAAGGAAGTCGCGGTGGGGGACATTCTGACAGTGCGGGCACTAATCACAAACCCTCTTGACTGGCATTACTTTTATGAAAAAGTATCTACAATTAAGATCGGAGACAGAACGGATTTTACAGTAATCACTCCGGAAGGAGAAAGGGTGGTTGGCTTCGGCAACATTGAGGAAGTGGATAAATGGAGCAATCGCGGCCAGTACGGATTCAAGATTAAGATAAGTGTCAAGAAGCAAAAGTCGTTGACCGATAGAAGGATAAGAGGTCCTAGCAAGGCAAAGCTGTCGTCAGTACAACCTGAAAATGTGTCTGATGATGCTGCTGTGGAGGCTAAGTCAGCTAGAGTTCCACCTGCTCACCCCTTGACGGCTGCGGCGGCTGCTGCTAATGCTCCGCCTCCTGCAACTAACGCTGCTGCCAAGACTGTAATAACCGCCCATGACATAGATTCCTTCCAAGAAATGCTGAAAGAATCACTTACAATGGATATAACTTCCTAGCTGCCCCCTATTACCCCTACCTTACTTTTTAAATCTGCAAGTGTAATAGATAATTTAGGTTTTAAAGTTGCTTATGATAGATCAGTTATGCTCTTGATAACAAACTTTACCATATGATATATCAAAAGCCTGATCAAGTAGAATTAAAATCCAATTATCTTCTACTTCCTAACATGGTAGACTTGATCAACTCATTAACACTTGTAGCGCTAGGCTTTGCCCCTACCTTTGTTGCAATGGAAGCGGCCTGGAGAATGGACAAGATAATCGGCAAGCGAGGAGAGGGAAAAACAACAACAACATTTGCATGGAGGTCTGTGTAAAAAATGCTATTGTATGACCTAACATCAGTGATAGTCGGATCCGCAATTCTCGCCGGACTGTTTGTTTCGATTGCCGTTCGCAGGCCCAAGACTATCATTGCCTTAAACAACAACTGGCAAAGGATGGAGGTCAGGGCATAGCTTCAAAATTTTTTAATCTCTCACTACACTTTTATAACATTTAGATTGTGCTTTAACTTCGCCCTTGGCAGCAGCAATTAAGGTTTTCGCAGTGGATATTGACGGAACCCTTACTGAAAATGGAGGCGGCATGGTGCATCTTGCAGCGCTTGCAAAGCTGCGCTACCTTGAAAAGATGGGCTACAATGTAATCTATGCCACAGGCAGGTCATCTATTGAGGCATATGTTCTTGCAGTCTTTGGTGGTACGACTAGAATTGCGATTGGCGAAAATGGAGGAGTAGTCACAATTGGACCACAGGAGCACAAGCTCTTGGCGAGCAAGGAAAAATGCATCCAGGGTTACGAAGTGCTGAAGAAAAGCATCGATAGCGTAAAGATAAAGCCAGTCTTTCCTAGAATGACTGAAGTAGTATTGCTTCGCACTTTTGACCTAAAGGAGGGCCAGAAAATTCTAGACGAATACCGCCTTCCTCTTTACCTATCGGATAGTAAGTACGCTTTTCACATAAATGAAAAAAGGATCAACAAAGCGTATGGGCTTAAAGAGGCACTCATGGTGCTCAAGGTGGACCCCCAACAGGTTGTCGCAATCGGAGATAGTGAGACTGATATACCTTTGTACGACATGTGTGGTTATAGTATTGCGCTTGACCATGCCGAGGAAAGTGTTAAGGCCAAGGCTGATCATGTGGTAGCCGAAAGAGAAGGAGCAGGCCTTGTCGAAGCAATAGATTTTGTCGCATTTAACTATCTAGGAGTAAAAGCATGACTCTTCGAGTTTTAATCCACGAGGTGCGTGAACTTGTTTCCTCAGTACTTACATCTGCAGGCTACCCTCTAATTGAGTTCGATGTGTCAGAACCCCCGCAGCAAGCATTTGGCGATCTATCATGCAATGTGGCATTTCTCCTAAGCAAGCATCTAAAAAAGCCTCCTCCCAAAATAGCACTTGAGCTGGCTGAAGCACTTAGTCAACAACACATACAAGGCAGCAGCAGAAGATATATCTTGTCAATAGAGCCTGCAGGTGGCTACATTAACTTTAAGGCAAACTATGCTCAGTTGTCGCCAGCCACACTAGCGTATGTGCTATCAAACCCCAAGAATTATGGGTATCCTAACTTTGGGCAGGATATGCATATCATTATAGAGCATACGAGTGTCAACCCAAATAAGGCCCTGCATGTAGGGCATATGCGCAATGTGATAATTGGTGACAGTCTGTACCGTATAATGAGGGCAACAAACCATAGGACAACTGTCCTCAATTACATTGATGACTCCGGAGTGCAAATAGCAGATATTGTAGTAGGATTCAAGTTTGCAGGCTTTCCCATTGAACCGCCAACAAAGAATCAAAAGTTTGATCAGTACTGCGGCGATGAAGTATACGTCAAGATAAATGAGATATATGAAAAAGATCCACAGGTTGCAGAGAAGCGTAAGCTGGTACTCAAAGAGATAGAGGAAGGCAAGTCAGAGATCGCCCACTTTGCTATGGATATTACATTGCGCGTCTTGCAAGAGCAGTTGAAAACATGCTGGCGCATGAAAGTGCGTTATGATTTGCTGAATTTCGAAACTCACATTGTTGGTTCAAAGTTGTGGAGCAAGGCCTTTGAGCTGTTAAAAAGCAAGGGTATTGCCAAGTACGAAACAGAGGGCAAGAACAAGGGATGCTGGGTGATAGAGAGCAAGGAGGAGGAGGAGAAGAAGGAGGAGGACAAGGTCCTGGTAAGGAGCGATGGCACTGCAACATACATTGCAAAAGATATCCCCTACGCTGCGTGGAAGTTAGGGCTTGTTGAAGATCCATTTTACTACCAGGAGTATACAAAGCAATGGGACGGCTCAACGCTTTACGCTACAACCCTTACTGATAGCGGCAGCAGTAGCAAGTCTGTTGATAAAAATAAATTCAATGGTGGAGAACGAGTGATAACGATAATTGACTCAAGACAGTCAAGACTCCAGAGTATAATCTCACAGGTGCTTTCAAAGATTGGAGTCGTCAGCGGCAATGGCCACAACAATAAATATTTCCACCTAAGCTATGAGGCGGTGACTCTCAGTTCCGATACTGCCAAGGAGTTTGGAATCGATATCGGTAATAGACAGTTTATGCATATGTCAGGTCGGAAGGGAATTTACGTCAATGCCGACTACGTGCTTGATGCTCTCCATGACAAGGCGTACAAGGAAGCAAAGACTAGAAACCCTGATTTTTCAGATCAGCAACTAAATAAGATAGCAGAGGATATCTCAATATCTGCCATACGGTATAACATGATAAAACAAGACCTTGACAAGATAATTACATTTGACATCAAAGAATCGCTAAGCCTTGAAGGCGACACCGGCCCCTATTTACAGTATGCATATGCGAGGTCACAGCGCATACTAGAAAAGTCAGAATTACAAGGCGTTATAATTGCTGCAGGAAGAACTAATTTTGCGTTTGAACAGCTGACACACGACTCAGAAATTGCGCTGATAAAGGAAATATCAAAGCTAGACCTTGTGGTTGAGAATGCTGCAAAATCGCTCTGTCTGAAGTCGCTTGCTCACTATGCGTACAATGTTGCGATGACATTTAATCTCTTTTATGAAAAGGTTCCTGTGCTAAGAGAACAAGATAATGAGGTTAGGATGGCTCGCCTCGGCCTCGTTAAAGCATTTGGTATTACTTTGAAAAATACGCTTGAAGTACTTGGAATAACTGCGCTTGATCGCATGTAATAAGGGAGTTTTACCAGAGCTGAATTTTCCGAGTGAGTTTTTTCCAGTCTTCTGGAGGACCTTAAAAGCGTTCTTAATGCCTGCTGGGATATTATTATCATCATATACCTACAAACTATAATGCATCTACTTTTTTAGATTGATTTTTATTCTATGCGTATAACTATATCCGCTTGCCTTGACAAAGATCGAGGAAAGCTCTTATGTGCTGCTGTTTCACACTCCACGCAAAAAGTGGCTTACCAAGGTAGCATTGGACAAAAAGTTCCACACGCATATTGGGATAATTGATATCTCTTCGATAATAGGCATGGAGTATGGCTCTGCAATCAGGACCACAGAAGGAAAGCTCATTTTCCTTATGGAGCCTACCATATATGATTTTATAATGAAGTCGGAGCGCAAAACGCAGATAGTCTATCCAAAGGATTTAGGATACATAGCAGCGCGTACTGGGCTCAAAAATGGCTCAAAGGTGCTCGAGATCGGAACAGGCAGCGGAGCACTTGCTACCTTCATGGCAAGTATTGTCAAGCCGGAAGGTCACATTTACAGTTTTGATGTCAATACTGAATTCATGGAGATAGCAAAGCGCAACCTCCAAAAGGCAGGTATGGACAAGTATGTGACGATTCGACAACATGATCCACATCAGGGCATCGATGTCCGAGGTGCAGATGTTGCAACCGTAGACCTTGGTGATCCATGGACCGTAGTCGATCAGGTTTATGATGCCCTAAAAGGTGGCGGCGCATTTGTAGCTATCTGTCCTACGATGAATCAAATCGAAAAAACTGCAGCACAGTTAAAGAAAAGCGGTTATGCTGATATAGACTGCGTAGAACTTATGATTCGCGAGATAGAGGCAAGAGAGGGAATGACTCGTCCATCAATGAGGATGATTGGGCATACCGCTTATCTTGTATTCGCAAGGAAGGTGGAAAAGCTGCAGGAAAGGATTTACCAACCAGCTAAAGAAGAAGAAGAAGAAGAAGATGAGGGAGAGGAGGAGAAAGAAGAAATCGAAAACAAAGAAGAAGTATCAGAATAGCAAAGAAAACAATAACAATTCCTTTTTGTCTTCTCCTTATGAAGCTATAATGTATTATCGATGTGTATTTGTTTTCACGGACACCAAAAGGTGACAATACATCTTTTAAAAAAAAATGATGAATAGAACCTCGGCTACAAAAAAATCTTCCTTACTATTCGGCCTTCAAAAACTAAGGGTATGGCCCCGGGCCACGAGGCCCACGTCTTAGATCCTCTTCCTGTAGGATGGCTCCATAGATGGGAGTGTTGCCATAGTGCTCCTCTACTCTTGAAGGTTCTGGGAAGATGCTTATGATTTCACCTGTTACCTTAATTGTAGTAGGCACATCTTCAAATGCACCCTCTGGCATGCTGATCGTAGAATTACCCATATAGGTCATTGTACCGTTTTCATTAGATGAAATATCTGACAATCTAAAATTCGTGATCACATGAGTGTGTGCTTGTGATCCATCTAGCATTATCATCCTGAAATTTGCATTGAATACGGCTGCAGCAGCAAGGTTTGAAGTGTTGTCATTGGCGCTTTCGGTAGTTGCTGTTGTTGCCAATGTTGTTTCATTAAATGAAGGCAGGTTGCCTCTCCAGAATCCTACAGCAAGCCATGCAGGTTGGCCGGATTCGCTATTCTGAATACTGGCAATTGGTCCAAATGAAAAATTGCCTGCTTGAGCAAATGGCTGCTGACCAAATGGAAGGGGAAGACGTGGTCCTGGTGGACCCTGATTATTACCATCAGGTGCAATGGTAGGTCCTTGTGCATAAGCAGGAGTGACACCTAGGGAAACAGGAACTATAATTAACGCCGAAAACAGGATAGCAATGAAAACAGAACATAAGAAGCTTCTACTCATCATAATGGGGAAGCTCCAAATTGTATATGAATGTTTGAAATAAAACGCAGAAAGATTCTTTGTATTGTGTCCAATGAACTAATTTTAGCCGCCGCCTCCTCCTTCGCTACTACTAAATACTTGGATTCTGGCGTTCCCCATGTCAGTTACATACACTCTTCCATCTGAACCTACAGCAACTCCTACAGGATTATCAAACTGACCATCAGCTGAGCCACGTGAGCCCCATTTAGTTATGAAATTGCCGTTGCTGTCAAAAACTTGAATGCGATCATTGCCACCGTCTACTATGAAAATGTTGCCAGATGTTGAGTCTATCGCTATTCCTGTAGGAAAACTAAATTGTCCATCTTCGGAACCAGATGTTCCCCACTTTCCTAGAAAGTTTCCGTTGCTGTCAAACTTTTGAACACGATCATTTCCAGAGTCTACTACATAGATAACGCCTTGCGAGTCTATGGCTATAGCTGCAGGTCTCATGAATTGACCATCATTTGAGCCTGGGGAGCCCCAGCTTGAGATGAAATTGCCATCACTATCAAACTTTTGTATGTTGTTGTTCTCTCCAAAGTCTCCTACATACACGAAGCCTTGAGAGTCTACTGCAACGCCACCAGGATTTATGAATTGACCCTCACCTAATCCGGTAGAACCCCACATGCCTAGGAAAGTACCATCTGATGTGAATTTCTGCACAGCCTGATCAGCATTTCCCCAGTCTGTCACGTATACCGTATCATTAGAATCTATGGCTATATCGAGTGCATTAGCAAATCCACCACCCCCAGTTCCAAGATAGCCCCATGCTAGCAGGAACGTTCCATTAGAAGTGAACTTCTGCACTTGATTTGCCAAAGCGGTATAGTCAGTCACATATACATTGCCAGCGGAGTCGATTGCAACATCTAGTAGTTGACTGAATTGACCAAATGCTCTTCCAGAGCTGCCCCACGCTGTGACAAACGAGTAATTGCTAGTCGTCTGCTGCTGCTGCTGCGCAAATAATACTGGTGGTGGAGTTGATACAGCATATACAGAAAAAACCAAGGCAGCTATGGGAATAATTTGAAAAAGAGTAACCTTCATTACGAATTCAGTGACATGTTTACATTTAAAGGATTATCCGATGAATTATGGATCTAATTTCAGAACAATTTTTCCATGAAATGCACACACACCTGAGCATATGGTCGTAATCATGACTTTGTGTGGTTATCTTGCTAACACTTGGTACTATCGGAACTATGAGTTATACTGAAAATGAAATATACTGCTGAAACAATAACCATAGCTCTGCGGAGGAGAAGAAGAAGCGGAGTAGAATTAGGATATTCTACTCCGCTTTATCCTTAAACACAATATTTTTTCTTCTTCTTCTCTTGGCTTCTTCTATTAGTTAATAACATACTAGTCACATAATAATCACATCTACTATACTATACTGAATTATCTGCATTTCAAGTTAAATTGATTGAAGCGCAGTCTTCATAATAATGGAGCACTATCATAACAGTATTAGTAATAGTAATCCTG
>DATFBV010000098.1:0-3610 GCA_035253605.1 Nitrososphaera sp. | reverse complement strand
CCTATAAGGCGCATCGATGGCTTGGGCGGATAAATGTAAGTATTTCGTGCGATATACTCCTTTAAAATATCGTTTTGAGTCGTGCCACGCAATTGGTCCGGCGACACCCCCTGCTTCTCGGCAACAGTGATGTAAAGTGACAAAAGCGTAGATGCAGTTGAGTTGATAGTCATCGAAGTGCTAACCTTGTCAAGTGGTATGCTGTCAAAACAGGTCATCATATCTTTTATCGAGCTGATGGCCACACCTGTTCTTCCAATCTCACCCTCTGCCTGCGGATCATCTGAATCCCTGCCAGTTTGAGTAGGAAGGTCAAATGCAAGTGAAAGACCCGTCTGACCATGGTCTAGCAAGAACTTGAAGCGCTTGTTTGTTTCTTCTGCACTACCAAAGCCACTGTATTGACGCATGGTCCAAAGTCGCTCGCGGTACATGTCAGGATATAGGCCACGAGTATATGGGTACCTGCCGGGTTCTTCTTCAACAAGGCCATCATAATTTTTCAAATCATTGTTTGTAAAAACCCGCTTAACCGGTATGTTTGAATCGGTCTTGAAAGTCTCGCTCGCCATCTTTGTTATCACCTAAAAAGGGTCCCGGCCAGCTCTTCAGCAGCCACATAAGGGTCAATCTCCTTTCTAGCCAGCCTATCGATAAACTCTGAATATTTTCTGTCCTGAGTAAGCATAGAGGAAACCTTTTTCTCCAAGATATTTAAGATCATGTCTGTTAACTCATTCTCCAGCATCTTTCTCTCGCGTTCTTTATAATTAATGGTTTTTTCTTTTAGTAATTTATCAATATATCTGGCTAGTTCGTCTACACCTATTCCCGTCTTGGCAGATGTCTTAAGAACAGCCGGTTTTCTATTAGTATCGCCTATCAGGTCAAGTACTGTTTGATATAGGCTAGTAGCACCTTCTAGATCTGCCTTATTTACAACGTAGATGTCGCCAATTTCAGTGAGTCCAGCTTTTACAGCCTGCACATTGTCTCCTGTGTGCGGCGTAAATACAACTACTGTAAGATCGGCGACTTTAGAAATTTCAACCTCAAGCTGGCCTGCACCGACGCTTTCAATAAGTACAACATTGTAGCCAGCGACATCAAGGATTCTGATTGCATTTCTGAGCGATTTGGAAACACCTCCCATAGCTCCCCTTGATGCCATACTTCGCATGAACACTTTTTCATTGCCAAGGTTTCCTTGCATTCTAACCCTGTCTCCCAATATAGCACCACCAGTTATAGGGCTTGTAGGATCGACTGCAAGTACCGCAACCTTGTATCCAAGCGCTTGGCATTCAGGTATCAACTTGCCAACAAGAGAGCTTTTACCGGCCCCTCCAGGACCTGTAAAACCTACCGTCCTTATATTACCTGTCTTGCTGAAAATCTGCTTTATGATTTCGCGAGACTCAGGTTCATCGTTGTCGACAATTGATATTGCCCTTGCAAGGGCGCGTCGCTCGCCTGCAAGCAAACCCTTTACTATGGGAAGCACACCAGCATGTTATAGTCTGTATATATAATATTAATTCTTGAGGATCGAATTAGGTTGAAACTTTTCCTTCTAGAACTACTATATATGGGTTCTTGGAGAGCTGACTAGACTATCGATACTATGGATATATCTTAGTCATGTTTTCAAGATGATGTTGGCTGAAGTCTAGAATCATGCTTGACGATAGGTCCCCGGCAACATACGTAGGCCCCTAATATCCCACACTATAACCACTAGCAGGATAGACAAAAATTGAATATAGTAGATATAGCCTGCCTAATACGTACCCTTCATGGGGAAAGGCTGTCTGTCAACTGCTAATATGTGAATTCTTATTGTTCTCTAAGCGATTCAGATATAATGTTGGCAAGCTTGTAATTGCCTTCTTTTTGATATCTCTCGGCTTCATTGATGAGCTGTTTCCTAAGCTGCCTGTAAATATCGACTTGCTCTCTAACAGCCCTTATCCTAAGTTCTTCGACTTCTGACGGTGGTGATGATGAAGAAGATTGTGAAGAGGACATGCAGGATAGTATGCTTGCTTTTTGTATTTATGAATTCACTTCTTTGTACATTGTAAGAACCGCTACAATAGTAATGCAAATTGAAAAAAATATTTTAAGCAGAAAGGCCAATTTTATGATAATAATAATGTCCGCTCAGCAACAGCAAAAAAGGCCAATACGAGTTCTTGTGTGCAAGCTTGGACTAGATGGACACGACCGAGGAGCCCTGGTAATATGCAGAGCTTTTCGCGACGCTGGCATGGAGGTCATTTATTCTGGATTATTCTGTACACCCGAACAGATTGCCAACATGGCTATCGATGAAGATGTCGACGCGGTGGCAATGAGCCTGCTAAACGGCGCTCACTTGACCTTGTTTCCAAAGGTGGCAAGACTTCTTAAAGAGAAGGGTGCAGGAGACATTCTAGTCGTTGGAGGCGGCATAATACCCGAAAGCGATAGAAAAGAGCTGGAAAACCAGGGCGTGACCGGCAATTTTGGGCCAGGCACTCCGCTGCCAGTGATTATTAACCATATCAGGGAAAAGATTAAAGAGGACTAAGAAATAGGCCTTTAATATGCTATATTTTCTCTCTTTTCTAAATTCTTCTTTCTTTTGATCGTTTAGACTCTATAATTATGGATATGATGATTGCATTATTATTATTATTATTAACACAATTACATTCTTGTAGCTGCCTATACATGCGCTATAGATTATGAAGTATTGTGATCATTTCCCTGTTTTTGTTAAATCACTCGATTCTTCTTCTACTACTTATTCTTATAATAAAGACTTAACGGATTCTCAGGTTATGGACATTCTCCATCAGATATCTCTTGTCTCTCTAAGGTGTGATGAACTAGAGCCGCTAGGTAATAACATTTTACACTGTAAAAATAACGATAGGAATACTGTGTATGTTGCATGTTACTTCCTTAAGCACTATAGGTCATTAGACGTTTTTGCTTCCTTGTATCAGGATATGTATAAGAAAGTTAGAGGAGAAGAATAAAAAGAAAAAAGAGCTAGTAAGCAAAGTTACTCATCTTATTGCATCCTCAGCACGATCTTGCCTCTTGGATGTACATCTCTTTGGTAGTCAAGCGCCTTACCAGCCTCATCCAGTGGAAACGTCCTGTCAATATTTACGTGTATATTGTTTTGATCTATCCACTGTGCTAATCTTATCAATCGTTCCCTGTTTACTTTGGTGAACTGGTGAGTGGCTTTTACACCAAATTGATGCATAATCTCTTGGTTTGGCTGCTCTAACATCGATACAATCATGCCTCCTTTTTTCAGTATTTTGAAAGACCTTGTGTATGTTTCGCCGCCTACAGTGTCAAAGACTGCATCGTAGTCATGCAGGATGTCATCGAAAGCCTGAGTTTTGTAGTCTATTGCTTCGTTTGCTCCTAGCTGTTGGACAAATTCTTTGTCGTTTGTGCTCACTGTTGTTGCTGTATATGTTCTAAGGCTCTTAGCTAACTGGATAGCAATACTTCCTATGCCTCCTGCACCGCCATGAATCAGGATTTTTTGACTTTCTGATAATCCCATAGTTTCTACAAGGGCTTGCCAAGCGCTAACGCCTAC
>DATFBV010000097.1:0-3829 GCA_035253605.1 Nitrososphaera sp. | reverse complement strand
GCTGTCTTGCCGGTTCCTGTGTGCGCCTGTCCCACGACATCTTTACCCTGCAAAATAAGAGGTATAGCTGTCTCTTGTATGGGGAATGGCTCCTTAAATCCATTTTCTGCGAGTGCTTTTGTTAATTGTGCACTCAAACCCAATTCTTCAAAGGTTTTTGTCATTTTCCATTTTCACTTTGTATATTTTTGTTTATATCCACAAAAGCCACGGAAGATATGAAAAGTCATTTTCTGCTCAAACTTGACAAATCCGCCGTACAGAAACTTTTGTCTTGCTTTTTTTAGACAAGACAATGATATAAGGTATACGGTATCATGTTCAGTTTAAATTTCAAGCTCTCATAAGCAGCATGGTAATACATGCCTGATCCCGATGCTAAGCGGGTGCTTTGGTTCCTTTTTGCTGGCTCACGTGGCGGTGAGAATAGGATAAGGATAATCGATTTTCTCAAAAAGAGACCTTACAACATCAACCAGCTTGCAGATGCCCTCGGGGTCGATTACAAGCTGGTACAGCATCACATTGGCGTGCTTGAGAGGAACAACATGGTCACAAAGGCTGGTGAAAAGTATGCAGTACTTTACTTTATTTCAAACTACCTTGAGGCCAACATTGAGGCATTCAACGAAATCCGGGCCGCAATAGAAAAGCAGAACAAATCTGGAAAAAAGTAAATAAGGCAATTTCTCTGACGTCTGATGATAATAATGGCTCTGCTGATGGATATCAGCTCCCTAGTAAGCGTGGCAAACATGGCTGTACTGATTGCATTGCTGCTGGTGTATGCTAGGATATATATCAAGACCAGAGCCACTTTTACCGTCGGCCTTGCAGTTTTTGCTGGCATGCTGATGCTTCACAATGGAATAGCAGTCTATGGGTACTTTGCAATGGCGCCTCTTTATTCTGATGAATTGCTTCCATACTTTGCCGGGATACATGTCGCAGAACTCATAGGACTAATAGCTCTTCTGAAGGTAACAGTCTGGCCCGCCGGATTAAAGACCGCCAAAGCTGCCTCATAGAGACTACAGAGCAGGTTGCAGAGATCTGGTAGAGATCTGGAAAAAAGTATTAATCCAAAAATTGGCAGATGCTGCATGAGTTGGTAGACACTAGCGTTCTGATATCTGCTCTGGCCGGGACAGGATCATTTTTCTCACCATGCATCTTGCCTATAATCCCTGCATTTGTCTCATACCTCTCCGGCACAGCCATTACCGAGATCCAGAGTCAAAACCAGGCCCTTAACAGCACTTCACTCGCTATGAAAAAATCTACAAGGCTCAACATCTTTCTTAACACTGTCTATTTTGTTCTTGGTTTCTCGCTTGTGTTTGCCATCATGGGTGTTGTATTGAACAGCTTCCTTGTCAACGTCGGCACTGGCTTTCAGACCACTTTTCAGTTGATAGGGGGCGCAGTAATAATCGCATTTGGAGGATACCTTATCTTGTCTATGAAACTGCGCATACTTAACTTTGAAAAGAGAATAAGAAACCTGCCTCGGTTTAAGGCTACCTATCTGACATCTTTTGTGTTTGGAGCTGCCTTTGCTTCTGGTTGGACTCCCTGCGTGGGCCCGATACTTGGGACGACGCTTACCCTTGCTGCCACATCTCCTGGAGCCGCCTACAATTCACTTCTCGCATATTCACTTGGACTTGGCTTGCCATTCCTCATAACAGGCGCCTTCTTCTCGCAATCAACAAAGATAATTCGCAAGATGGTCAAGCATCTGAAATATTTTAACCCGCTAATGGGTGCGATACTGATCTTGCTTGGTATACTTGTATTCACAAACCAACTGAGCATAATCGGCAACTTTCCACTCGCAAATGAGATAATTAACTTGCAAGGAGGATAAGGAGGAGGACTATGAATACGGACAACCTGAGTGCACTGATAGTAGGCGTTGGAGTGGTGGCGCTTATTGTCGGCTTTGGAGTATACTTTAACAGCCCAGAGCTCAATAATGGCGCCTCAGGCCAGCAGAAGAGTTTTGTTCCTGCCGCAATAGTTGAAG
Source organism: Nitrososphaera sp. (assembly GCA_035253605.1). Taxonomy (GTDB): domain Archaea; phylum Thermoproteota; class Nitrososphaeria; order Nitrososphaerales; family Nitrososphaeraceae; genus Nitrososphaera. The sequence continues at coordinate 1,800 of DATFBV010000097.1, read as the reverse complement.
ATAATGGCACAATAACTAGAGTACAAATAGACAAGTCGCAATTTAAGCTGGCTCCAGAGCTAACAAATGTCAACGGCTACATCAACTCGGAGCCAATAACGGTTGCAGATCTGAGGGGCAAAGTGGTACTAGTCGATTTCTGGACGTACAGTTGCATCAACTGCATCCGAACTATTCCATACTTGAACGCATGGCATGAAAAATATGCAGATAACGGTCTAGTGATTGTGGGAGTACACACTCCAGAATTTGAGTTTGAAAAAGACTATAACAATGTCAAGGCGGCAGTTGAGAAATTTGACATCAAGTATCCTGTAGCGCAGGATAACGAAAAGGGCACATGGGAGGCATATGAAAATCGCTATTGGCCGCGAAAATACCTGATCGATACTGATGGTTACGTTCGTTACGATCACATCGGAGAAGGTGCATATGCTGAAACCGAAAAAGTCATCCAATCGCTCCTTGCAGAGCGCACACAATATATCGGTGCAAATGTCACAATTGATCAATCAATAAGCAACCCCGCAGGTTCACAGAGTGTCAACTTCGATAGGATCAATACACCTGAGCTGTACTTTGGCTATGAATATTCAAGGGCGCCACTTGGAAACTCGGAAGGGTACAAACCAGATCAGATAGTCAATTACACGTTTCCTGACGATAGCAAGATTGTGCCTAATAGGATATATCTTGCCGGGGAATGGAAAAATAATGCCGACCACATGGAACTTCAGAGTGAAGTTGGACGCATTGTACTATCATACTCTGCTAAGGCAGTCAATATCGTTGCAGGAGGTGAGGGCGAGTTCCACATTTTGGAGGACAACTCACCATTAGATAACAATTCAAGCGGCATGGATATCTCTGAGGACGGGACGGTCAAAATAGATGGCCAAAGGCTCTATAACATTGTAGAGCATGAAGAATATGGCAATCACTCAATAACAATTGAGGTTGCAGGCAGAGGGTTCAAGATATACACCTTCACATTTGGATAAAGCAAGCTTTTTTATGCCGCCTCTAATTTCTTGTATGTTTCATAACTATGATCTCATACACCGTCTACAAACCTTTTCTGCATCAGGTCAATTCTTCTTCTGAAATCCAAAGTAGCACGAATGGCAGTATTCTTTGCCATAGATTACGCCTTGTGTGCCGCATTTAGCACAGGCCCTTTCGTGATCTACAGTGGAATCTAAAGATTTGGCCTTTTGGAGGCACTTACCGCAAATAGGGGCTTCAAGGTTGTAGCTGGACAAGAATCCTGCACCGCACTGCGTGCATCTCAGACTGTACATTTTTCCCTTTGGTTTCCAGCGATTGAATAATCCCACAAAGTAGCTATTAGCGCAGCGGAATAATCAATGTATCGATAGAGCTCTTTTGTATGCTAATTTAGCGGTATGCTGATATTATACTTAGCACACACACTGCATTGACACCAGAAATGTCTGATACTAGCCGGCTTCTTGTGCGCAGAATAAAAGACGGCACAGTAATAGATCATATTGAAGCAGGCAAGGCACTTCTGGTTTTGCGGGCACTAAGCATCACTGGCAAGGAGGGTAATGTGATCACCGTCGCACTCAATGTGCCAAGTAGCAAGCATGGCAAGAAGGACATCATAAAGGTCGAAAATAGATTTCTGGAAACAAGTGAAACTAACAAGCTTGCGCTCATTGCCCCGCGGTCAACAATCAACATCATCCGCGATTATAAGCTTCTGGAAAAGCGTAAGATCCAGATGCCCCATTCAATAGTCGGGATATTCAAATGTCCAAACCTAAAATGCATTAC
>DATFBV010000096.1:0-6007 GCA_035253605.1 Nitrososphaera sp. | reverse complement strand
GGCCTGCTGGAGGTTTATGATTTAGAACATTTGGTGATAATAAGTGACCTCCATGGTGATTCAAGGTCGCTTTTTCGGATTCTTTCTGAAATAAACTATAAGCAATTCCTATCAAAGGAATTGAACAAACTTGTGTTTCTTGGAGATTATATTGATAGGGGAAGTGATTCGCTCAGCATAATATACTCGGTATGTTATCTGAAAAGCACATATCCTGACTCAGTTATAGTGATGAGGGGGAACCATGAGGCGCCTGCAGAGTTCCCTTTTTATCCACATGATTTTCCCTATGAGGTAGAAGATCGTTTCGGCAATCGCTGGAGAGAGATCTATAAAGACATACTATCGATGTTCAGGTTACTGACACTTGCAACGATGGTCAAGCACAAGTTACTCTTAGTGCATGGCGGGCTACCTACACAAGAGTCAGCGGCTAAAAACTTTAGAGAGTCGATAGCCTTTGCTCATGAAAGCCAGGTTAGAAATAGTGTGCTTGAAGAGATATTATGGAACGATCCACGACAGATTGACAAAAACAAAGGCCAAGAGAGGTCAAGACGTGGCCTTGGAAGATATTTTGGACCCAATGTAACCCGTACCTGGTTGCAAGCGACAGGTACTAAAGCAGTAATTAGAGGTCATGAGCCCTGCCAGGGCTTTAGACTCGACCATGACAATATGATAATGACACTATTTTCTTGTGGAGGCCTGTACCCTAATTCCGCGGCGGCTTATCTTATGATAAATGCAACCAAACTTGACACTATCAACGACGCAAAAGAGCTCTCTTTTCATGTTAAATTCCTAGTGTAGCCTTGATCTCTTTGCATCTTTTCCGAAGAGAAACAGTCGATATATCAGCCACTTGACATATCTCCACCTGCCGAAGAAACTCGTTACAATTCTGAGATGCAAGATAGATGACTGCACCTGCAAGTGCCCTTGGGTTCTTGCCTAATGAAATACGATTCTGTTGCACCCTTGTGTAGATGCGAAGTGCTTCTCGTTTGGTTTTTTCGCTTAGGTCAAGCCTGTTGGCAATCAGTGTGACGTAGTCTGGACCGTGTAGAACCGGCATTTGTAGAGATAGCTCTCTCAGGATAAGTTTATAGTGTGCCATGACATCCTTGCTTGAAATGTTGCAGACTGCTGCAATATCTGCCACAGTCTTTGGAGTGGCAGTCTCCCTGCAGGCTGCATAAAGTGCTGCTCCAACAAGTCCTAGCGTTGACCGACCCTTCGCCAGTTTTTTGAGTGCAGCTTTTCGGTAAATGTAAGCTGCGCTTTCCATCACGGCTTGGCTGAGATATAATTTGTCGCCAAAGTTATTCAGAAACTTCAATGCTTTCTCAAGATTCCTTGAGATAGAGTCATTGAGCTGAGACCTGTTATTCCAAGTACGTAGCCTTTGCATCTTCATCTTTTGGGCTGGCTCTAGCGTCTTTCCCCGTGCATCTGTATCATCCAAACCGATAAGTGTTGATAACCCCTTGTTGTGTACGGCAAGCGATTCGGGCATACCTGTCCTTGTCCTGTCGCCGTATTCGGAAGAATTAATGATACCAGCTGCGTTATCTGCGTGAAAAATCCTATCGTCTGCAACACAGCCACATGAGCTACATACGAACTCGCTCGAAACCATATCAAATATTACGGTTTCGCTTTCGCAATGTTGACAATATATCATGTTATCTTCAGAATGTATTTGTTGTTCAGCTGGTTCCATCGACACTACGTATTAATCTCTTTTATTATTTCTAGTTTTTCTAGAAATCTTAAAATTCTACCGAACTCAGAGAATCCTAAAGAAATTCATAGCAATAGTCGAATTATCCTAGACGTTCTAAGGCGTCTAATGCCTGGCTATTACCTCGAATCCGAAGACTGTAAACTGATTCTAGAATGCATTCATATTAAAATCCCAGCGGATAAGGCTCTTCGTGATTGACAATGCATTCATAGCTTTAGCCATGTTTTTCTGGCTTTCGTATGCTCCAGTTGCTGTGATTTCGGTCTGGAAGATTTTCAAGAATAGGAAACTGTTTGTAGAAAGAGATGTATGCCGCTTCTCCAACGATTCCTCCATAATTTTTCAGATAACAACTCGTTCTGCTACAAAGACGGCCGTAGTCAAGCGGGGTATCCAATCAATAATAAGTTCGGCAGAGGAGGCAAACTTTTACAATTACCAGATCTCTGTGGTGACAGATGATCCGCAGGACAAATGGACGCTTAAAAACGAACGGTGTGAAGTGGTAGTGGTGGAGAAAAATTATCACACCAATGCAATAAAAAAAGGTCGGGCGCTCCAGTATGCAGTAGAACATCGCCAGCAAATCGGCAAGAATACTAGCAAACGATGGATATTTCATATGGATGAGGAAAGTTATGTGACGCCACAGACAATACTTGCTCTGCTCAAATTCATTGTAAACGGTAAAGGGTTTGTCTCAGAAGGGCCTATATTTTATCCACTCAAGTTCGAGTCAGCAAACCGTCTGACTGCAATAGCTGAGTCGGTAAGGCCATTTACATGCTATGACTGCGTTTCTCAGATGACAAATCCTCCCCCGCTGCACATGCACGGTAGCAACCTACTTGTGAGATCAGACATTGAAGATGATATTGGCTGGAACTTTGGATATACCCTTGCCGAGGATCAGATGTTTGGATACAGGGTCTACGAAAAATATGGTCAAGGATCGATGGGGTGGCATGGTGGGATATTGCTCGAGCAGCCGCCGCTGAATCTAAAAGATCATTTTTTCCAGAGGAGGAGGTGGTTCCTAGGTACAATGCAAAACCTTGACAAATTTCCAAGATGGCACAGATACAAAGTCATGTTCAAATCCCTGACTCTTTTCCTTGGCTTTGCTTCCGGCGTAGTATCGACGGGTCTGATGATACAAGCCTACATCTTTCCACTCTTTTCGCTCTCGATGTATGAACTCGGTATCACAGGCTCTGACATTCTGTCGCTTCCTGGCAATCTTCTGATTAGTTCTGCCTTTTCCACCGTCGCGAATTCACAATTAACATCCACTCCAATCGAACTTGGTACAACTGCCTTCTTGCTCTTCACATCATTGGTTTGGCTAGGCTCATACCAATTGGGACTCTTTCTGAATTTGCGATACTCAAAAATGAAATGGGCAAAAAAGATACTACTGCATCTACAGACATTATTTCTGTGCCCTGTGATAGGACTCGTAGAAACGTTTCCAGCTGTCTGGACTATCATAGAGTATGGTGTTAAGAAAAAACAAATGGCACAAAAGGTAAATGTATATGACTTTTACGTTATAAATAAGTAAAGGCGAGGAGCTCCCATTTTTAGCATCTAACCTTTATCCATATTACATTACTGTGCTATATATAGAGAGAGAAAAGCTTGGTATCTCTGATAATTGAAATTTAGTATGATGCTGCAATCGGCAAAGACTGAATTAGGACCTGAGTTGTATCTGCCTTCACAATAATTCTCCTAGCTTGAATACACTCTTATCCAATTACTATAGGGAAGTGATTAAGGAAAAAAGAAGCTGTGAGCAGAACTATAGAGTCTCTAATGGGAGACGGAGAAAAGCGATTGAAAAGCTGTGATATTAAAGTCTAACAAGTTGATACAAGGCCTAATTAGCTGCATTCTTGTACCAACATCTCAGAATTTCAGGCTATCGTAATCAATCTTTGTCTCTTTCCCTCTTAGAGGTTCTCTTATCTACGTAAGCTTCATTTTAAGAATGAGTCACTTAGGAATCTTGCTTATATGAGATTCTGACGATTTTAAGATCCTCTGCTGCTTCAACATTGTAATGAATTGCGCTTGCCTCTTTCACAAGCGGGGAAATCTCGTCATATCGCGCGCTAAAGTGTGTGAGTAGCAGCTTATCAACCTCCGCTTTTTTGGCTATTGTCGCGGCTTCAGCTGCAGTGGAATGTCTGTTCTCTATAGCCTTTTCTTGCTTGTCTTGGCTGTAAGTGGATTCAAAAATCAGCAGGTCACAATCTTTGAAGAATCTCGCCAGCTTATCTGTAGGTCGTGTATCACCTGAGATCCCTATCTTCCTTCCTTTGCGAGGCCGTCCGACAACTTGGCTTGCTCTAATCGTCTGGCCTCCATAGACGATGTCCTCTCCACGCTGAAGCTTGCTATACAGATTGCCCTCGGGTATCCCTAGCCTTCTTGCCTCGGTAACATTAAAGACGCCTGGTCTATCAAATTCTTCGAGGCAGTACGCAAAAGAAGGAACTGAATGCACGGCCTGGCAGCAGGATACTTGATAGTCCCTTTCTCTCACTATTACTCCCTCTTTCTCTATTTTACGCAAAATAATATCAAACGTAAGCCGAAAACCGATGATGCGCATATTTTCTCGAAGAAACTCTTCAAGTCTTGGCTCACCGTAAATGTCTATGCTCTTTTCTCTTCCTTGCAATTCCAATGTCTGAAGTAATCCAAGCAGCCCAACGCAGTGGTCTGCATGCATATGAGTAATAAAGATCTTCATTTTCTTATTCATTCCGAGGCCCGCTTTGATAAAGTTGCGTTGCATTCCCTCGCCGGCGTCAAAGAGTAACAACTCAGCTCCTCTTGTGAGCGCAATTGATGACAGACCACGCTGCACGGTAGGGACACCCGACGAAGTACCCAAAAAAATGAGCTGCATATCTACCATTTGGCGGATTTATATGATGATTCTAACCAAATATTTATGCTAATAGCGCGACTTGAGCGCCAATGCTATCTCCGGGCTCAAATCAACCTTAGAATACTGGCTTGGCACGGAATTTGTAGAAATAATGTCCTCAACGCCGGCAGACTTGATTTTTAGAGCTGCATCTCCGACCAGTAGCGCATGAGCACACATTGCATATATCTTATGTACTCCCTTCTTGCGAAGAAGTTCAGCTGCCTTGACGAGGCTGCCACCGCTGCTTATTATATCGTCTATCACTATTGCATCCCTATTAGAGATATCCATATCTAGGCTTTCATCTACAGTCACATCTCCTGTCACTCTATGACGGGATTTTTTTAAAAAAAGGACGTCTATATCGAGGCGCTTGGCAAACTCTTTTGCCCTATCTATTCCGCCTGCATCAGGCGATACTGCAATCGGATCGCTTAATTTCATCTTGTTGGAGGCATAGTCTGCAAGGAGTGGAATGGAAGAAACATTCTCAATGCTCGCAAAGTATGACATGGCTAGCTGACTGTGTATGTCAACTGTAATGATATGCTTTAGCCCTACCGATTCGAATAATTTTGCCACCAAGCTAATGCTCACCACCTCACCTTCCAGAAAAGCCCTGTCCTGCCTAGCGTAGCCGAGATAAGGAATGACTCCGCAGATGTCTTGGGCACCATCGTCTGCGCATTTTTTTGCCATCATCAGTAGCTGTATCAAGTGAGTGTCAGTAGGCGGACTAGTTGACTGTATAATGACGCAATTCTTGTCCAGTCTGCCAAGTTTGATGCTACTTTCGCCATCTGAGAATATCCTTAAGCTGGCCACAGACAGCTGTGCTCCAAGTCTCCTTGCAATGTTGTTGGCAAGATCAAATGATCCCGGCCCCGTTACTACTGATATCTCAGTCAATGTTTTAGAGAGGTAGGACAGTGCATCCTAATATCTCTATTCTCTCTTATGACAGAGTTTTAAAAAAAACAGAACCAGTCAATCTCTAGCTCATAGCTTAGATGCCTGACATCAAAACTATATTGCAGCCTTGTAGGAAGGTCTGTTTTAGAGCATTGCAGGTGTATATGCTGTGTGCTATTGTCAATCGTCATTTTGCTTCCATCAATATGACCAGGAGCCAAGGTAAGTAAGTGTATAAAATCATTAAGTCTGCAATTTCAGATTGTAAACCTATTCACTTTCCCCGTATTGATAATTTCCGAGACCGTGTCAGCAATTCTGTTTGTGTTAATTCCATAGTAGTTCCCGCTGGCTTGGTCAAGCTTTTTTCTTGCCCTGCGTAGTATAGAGATGCAAACATC
>DATFBV010000095.1:0-6573 GCA_035253605.1 Nitrososphaera sp. | reverse complement strand
AACTCAACCGCAACTGGTATGTACGAGGACTATCTCACGAAAGAAATTGTTAGGTTCATTGACGAGAACTACAATGTATCAAATCGTGCAATAATGGGACATTCTTCTGGGGGATATGGTGCTCTTGTATTGGGGATGCGTCATCCTAACATCTTTCAAGCAATAGTTGATCACTCTGGAGATTCTGCATTTGAGTATTGTTACCTTCCAGATTTTCCCAAAGCTCTTGAAGTATACAGAAAAGCAGCAGGAGGAGGAGATTATGGCGACCCTAAGAAATGGTTTGAAGTGTTTTGGCAGAAACCAAACAAGTATCAAGATCCAGATGATATTACTGCTCTTAGTATTCTAGGGATGGCCGCTCATTATTCTCCCAACCCTCAATCTCCATATTTAGGATGCGATTTCCCGTTTGATTTACAGACAGGCGAGATAAACCAAGATGTCTGGAAGCGCTGGATTTCCCTCGATCCTACAAGGATGGTAGTAAAATATCGCAATAACCTAAAGAAAATGAAGCTGATTTACATAGACTGCGGAACGAGAGATGAGTTCAATATGCATCTAGGCTGCAGGATTCTTCATTCAAAACTTGCAAGAATGAGAATCAGGCATTTTTATGAGGAATTCATTGGTGGGCACAGCAAAATCGGTTATAGATATGATGTTTCTCTGCCGATGATATCTCGAGAGCTGGCTACATAGACTACGACCTTTGAAATGAAGGAGTCAGAGATTGCCTTTAGGTCACAGGATATGAGAGGATTCCCATATGCAATGCCCATAATCGACGCATATATGTACGGCAAGAAGAAGACTCCCTCGTTTACAAATAAGCGGGAGAATTGAGGCCGAACAGCGAGGGGTTCCAAATTAGTAGGGCGGCAAAAAAGAACGAGATCTCTGCTAAAAAATTAGACTTCCTTGTCATCTTCTGTATACATAGTATTCCAAGTGCATAATATTATCGATGAAATAGAGATAGTTACATGGAAAGCCAAAAACTCAGGCCTTTGGGCGTTACGATAATAGCAATACTTACACTAATTGGAGGAATAATATTTCTTGCCAGTGGACTAGTTCTTCTTATAATTGGAATTGGTATTGTATTGCTAGCATTAGGCATTGCATATTTAGTTATGACTTACGGTTTGTGGAATGGCAGGGGATGGGCCTGGACTATTACTTTGATTTTATCAGCCATAGGCATTGTAGTAGCTCTCGTTTCAATTGCTTTTGGCAATGTCGCAGCAATAATTAATGTGATTATACACGGCGTAGTTATCTACTATCTATATAGACCAAACGTCAAAACGTTCTTTGGTAAGTGACATTATTTGCCTTTAGCATAACTGGTTAGTGTATAGAAACTGAGCCCACGAATCTCTACAAATACTTTTTTCTGTCAAAAGAGGCCATTGCTAATAGAGTATCATATGCAGGTCATAAACGGACTCTTGGAGATCTTGTCAGAATGCCATAGAGAAAGATATTATTGGGTGCTGAGCCAATACAAAAAACAACTGTCAGCTCCCAAGTAAATTTGAAGTTACCATAACTCCATCAAAAAGTCTTATCTCATCATAAAGCCAAATAAAGCCTGCTATTTTCTACTGTAATAGAGATGCCAGTTATTACAAGGACTATTACAGTTAGCTCAGATGGTGAAAATGATATGATTGACATTACGCACCAAATAGACGAAGCTATGAAGGCAACCATACTTCAAGATGGTATTATTGCGATTTTTGTATCAGGTTCGACTGCAGCAGTAACGACGATAGAGTTTGAGCCAGGTCTAAAGAAAGATTTCCCAAAAATGCTTGCCAGAATAGCACCAAGTGAAATAGAATATGAGCATGACAATACATGGCACGACGGAAATGGACACTCACATGTGCGTGCATCCTTGATAGGACCAAGTCTTACTGTACCATTTAATAAAAAGGGTTTGATGCTTGGTACTTGGCAGCAAATAGTATTGCTTGAGATGGATACCAGACCTAGGGAGCGCAAAATTGTACTGCAGATGATCGGAGAATAATTGTGCTACATCATAATGGTACAACAAAACATCATAATAGGCAGTAAAGAAATTCTCAAAATAGTTTCGAGGTGGCAGCATTTCATATAGGCATCGGCAAGCAAGTTAAGGAAATAAGACCAGTTAAAGCCCCATTGCTAAAAGGGCATGCATATGCTTAGTATACTTCTCAGAAATTTCCAGAACTCTTTATGTAGCGGCAGTCCATATTGAGGGCTTGATTGGATTATTGTTTGCATCAAGAATCCACGTTACCATACCATAGATAGGTTGGCCTTTGAAACGATTGTCAGTCTCTGACGGATATAGTAGAATGCTTATTGTGTTACCATTGAAGATGTCAATTGATACAGGAACATTTTGCCATTCTAGTCTATCATCAGTCAGTACATCAACATACCCAAATAACGAAAGGCTATAATTATTTGTAGAGCTCAAGACTAAATTGTTATTATTTGAAAGCTCTTGGTCTGAAGTCAATCCTGTGTTTTGTTCAGTGGAAGGTATTACTATGTTCTCTAAATTCTCAATTGAGTACACCTGCATCTGTGTGCCATTTTCTAGGGCCATTATGAAATCAACTTCAAGATAATTTACCTCCCCATTTACAACACCCATGGACCAGTTGCCGGCAAGCACGTAAAGTGGTGATGTGGAATCGCTTACATTTTCCCTCATTGTAGGATTTAGGAGATCGGTAACGAGACTTCCTACTGCTCCATCAATCTGGAAAGTCTGAATAGTCTCATTGGCATTTTGTTCATCTTGAATGGTAGTAACAGAACTTTGGGCCTCTGCAAATAGATTATTACCAAAATTGTTTGTTACATATGACAATAAGAAGGTTAGACAAATAGACGCAGCAGGCATCCCTAATCGATAGATAAATCTAAACCTCCACCCTCTCATCATAGAGAACGACGCTTCTCTAAGTTTGACACTCAGTTTTGCCTCTATCATTACTAGCTACAGCGAGACATTGGTATAATGGCTCAAATAGTTTACTATATGTTCCAATATGTGATCTAAAGCAATAACATAACAGTCAAAACTAAATGGAAGAACTAGAGTTGATTATAAAACTGCGTGGAGAGAGTCAAACGATGATTACCTTGATCAATTCTTTTGATATTCTCCTCCGTGTAAACCCTTCAAGTTTCTCGTATGATCATAATTAGGTATGATTTCGCTAGATCTACTAATCAATAGAGCAGTAATTTGAGAGTCGGTTAATTATTTGCACGGTACTTAATACTCATTGGACAGGAATTTTTTACCAACTGATCTGCTTCTTATCATAAAAATTGAGCCCTGTAGGCCCATCATCAGGCAGAGTTGCCAGCCAAACCGGTGTGGCCGCACCTTCTTCAACCGATCTTGTAGCATTGCTGCCTCCCATGTCAGTTCGTACCCAACCAGGACACACAGCGTTGACAAGAATATTCGTTCCCTTTAGTTCTGATGCAAGCAAGACCGTCAAAGCATTCAAGCTAGCCTTTGACACAGAATAAGCCGGCCAATATCCACCTGAGGTAGCCATGTATTCAAATTCCCCTGCACCGCTAGAAACATTCACTATTCTTCCATAATTATTCTTTTTCATAAGAGGAATGAACGCTTTGCACATACGCCAAGCACCGACCAGATTTGTTTCCAGAGTAGTCTTTACTGTTCCTAGGTCGGCACTTGACGCCGCTACATCATCCCTGTCCATAAGAATGGCTGCATTGTTCACTAGTATGTCAAGTCTTCCAAAAGTTTTTTCAACTTCGTTTAGAAGCCTATCAACGCTGACTTGATTTGTAACATCCAATTCCATAGACACCACTACTTTTTTTATACCACCATCATCTCTAGTAAGCCTCTTTAATGCGGCCTCTCCATTAGCTAAATTTCTGGAAGTAAGAACTACTTGGATTTTCTTCATGGCCAGCTGCTTGGCTATCTCAAAACCTATCCCTCGATTGGAGCCAGTTACGAGAGCCACTTGTTGCTTCATGTCTATGAGAGTATTGTCTCATTCTAATAGTTGTTAGGGATATTAAACAAGTTATCAAGCTTACAGAATTTTGGGCAGGGAAACTTAATTTAAAACGGTACGATCATTATGATGCGCATCAATGGTATTTGATCTTGATAGTGCAGGAATTTTATTGTCAATGATTGTAATCTCTGTAGGTGTAACTATGGTTATTCTATATCTAATGAGATTGATTCGGGAGAAGTATAATAAAAGAAAATATCGCTAACTGTTCTGGACCGCGCTGCGCGCGCGGTATTACTGCAGGTTACTGAGGGTGGAAAACATCCTGCGAATAATGCTAGACGAATATCTATCGCTAGTCATAACTTGTATAGCATATCCTTCCTAAGTTGAAGAGAATTGCAAACATGCAACAAAAAAGAGAGGAATTCTGTTATTCAACAAATCCGTACTGCTGCAGCATTAGGTCCTCCTCTTGGATCAGACCAATTCCAGCGGCATAATACTTGAGTTCTGCTTCACCAGGTTCAAGGGGATTAGTTTCTCGCGTTATGAGAGTATCTGAAAACTCACCAGCTGGTGTTTGAATTACTACCCCCATGTCTATTATCTCTGCTCTATCCACCGCAACATTAGGTGCTATCTCTTGATAGTACCTTGCGCCAAAGAGTATAGTACCTGGCATGATTACGCCTGCTCTATTTTCACCCTCCCCAGCCAACCACGCGCCTTCATGACTTATTATGGCACCATTCTCATAATCATCTACCTCTTCGCCAAAGTAAAAAACACTGTTTGTCTCTTCACATATTGTAAAGAAATTCCTCGATATCTCGACTAATTCGCCCCCAATAGTCTCTCTTTCCTCTACTACTCGAGTTTCTGTACCATTGACTTCTCTTGTTTCATTCAACACTGTTATGGTTACTTGAGCTGCTTCGTTACCTTCTCCTCCAGCCAGAACTAATTGGTAGTTGGGCTCTAGTATGAAGAAGGGATTTCTTCCTGTTGAGCTGAATGTACAGTCTTCAGCTCTAAACGATTCAGTGTATTCATTTTCTCCCTCAGTTTCTGCTTGTTCGGTATCGCTTTCTGCCCCTAGGGTATCTCCTCCAGTTTCTCCTAGATCGTCGTCTTCTTCCTCAGCCTCAACTTCCTCATCCTCCACGGTTGTTGGACTTGCTTCTGTCGATACCCATTGCATTAAGGGGTTGTCTTTATGATCTTTGGTATCTATGTTAGTACTGCTAATTTGAGCTCTTTCTTTTGCGTCATAGATTTGGCCAACCACATCGGGGTTAGTTGGATAAGTTACACCTCCGAAAAGTACTGCCATGGCCATAATTGCCAAGAATTTTTTTCTTGTTTGCATTGTTATCAAGGCCACCTCAGTCTTATTAACAAATGTGATACAGGTGGCTAATTATCTGGTACACTCTGTATAAAGAAAGTGAAACTCAGTTAGGTACATGTACCAAAACACCTTAAATCAAAGTGATAATACAAAAGAGGGAGGTTTGTGGATAACTGTGCCTCTTACAGCTGCGATAAGGATAATACTTGTCAATCTATAAAGAATAGGAGCGTGTCGGTCGGTTGGCATATGAAGGCTCACGACAGCCCAAAGACAACACGACAGACCAAATACTTAGATTTATTGAGGAAAATCCAAGTTGTCATCTCAGAAAAATTAAGAAGGAACTTGATCTAGCGATGGGTACGGTTCAATACCATCTAGACAGACTGGAGAAGGCAGGCAGGATAACCTCTCAAAAGCAGGGCTTTCACAAGCACTACTTTTTGGTAGGGGCATTTGAAGAAAATGAAAAACAACTATTGGAAGTTCTAAGCAATGAAACTGCACGAGAAATCCTGATGTTTGTTATTGAGCAGAACTATCCATCACAAACTGAAATTAGTAAGCATATTGGGATATCCTCGCCTTCCATAAGCTGGCAGATTAAGCGTCTACAAGACTATGGAATCATTGATGAAATTAAGGAGGGCAAGTTCAAGCGATACAAATTGCACGGAGATTGTAAGCAATTTGTTGCATTGTTAAAGAACTACTATCCTAACATCTGGAACAGGTGGAGCAGCAGGCTAGCTGAGATATTTTTGTCCATATCTCAAGGAGAGGACCAGTCATGATAGATTTGCTATCCATGCCTGTTTGGTTTTTTCTACTATCTTGGCTCATACGACAGGTAGAAAACGGAATTGGTGATGGCGATAATGAGTCTGGCGAAGAAGACAATGAGAACGAAACATCATCTGAAGGAATAGATGAAGATACACCGATAGGAGTTGAACAAACGGAAGTTGAGCCCTATGAACCCATTACGCAGGTAATCCAGATAGCAATTGCAGCATTTTCACTCCTTCTCCTTGGACTCTCAATTTCTGCTTACAAGAAAACTTCGCTCAAGAGGATACTTTATGCCGCAGTAGCGTTTGGGTTATTTGCAATACAGATATTTTTTGACTACTTGGAGGATGCCGTCGAAGCCTTCGATACTCCATACTCTGACATCATCTTTTATGG
>DATFBV010000094.1:0-3099 GCA_035253605.1 Nitrososphaera sp. | reverse complement strand
CAACAAAACATTTCAAATCGACCAAACACCCTATTATAAGGTCTTTTGAGCCAGGTGAGACATGGGAGTGGTGTTATGTTCATAACATTATGATAGTTGATAAAATAAAAAATCAAGAAGATGCAAAAAGAGATGAAGAAGCAGCAGGAAAAAACAAATACCTAAAGAAAAAATCACATTCATCCCGCTTACAATTATCTTCCCCTAATCCTCAAGTTGGTCTAAATTCTATAATGAAAAAATCCCAGACCAGAGTCCGAAAAACGCTAGAAGGAAAACCGGAGTTTGTTATGTCTTTTGTCGAAACACAAAACGTCTTAAAGAAACTTGCTAAATATAAGACCACTATTGTGGTTTTGCATGTTGATCTTGTCGGATCAACAAAGCTAGCTATGAGGCTTCCTTTAGATAGGCTCACTATGATGATTCAAGCTTTCAATCAGGAAATGTCTATCATAGTTAAGGCATTTGGGGGCTATATCCTAAAGTATGTAGGAGATGCAGTTCTTGCATTTTTTGTTGTTTCAGGACCTAAATCTGAAGCCAAAGCAGCATGTATTAACGCAGTGAACTGTGCAAAATATATGCTAAGAATAGTGCACGAGGCTATAAATCCGATTCTTAATCAATACGGCTGCCCTGAAATGAATCTAAGGGTAGGTGTAGACATTGGTGAAAATGCAATAATACAGAGTGGCTGGGATATTCACCCTAACATTCCCAGCAGGCGCACAAATGATAAGGATGTAATCATCATCAACCACCACAAAAAACAACAACATCCTCTTGTGAAAAAACCAGTTTATGATATTTTGAGTTATACTATTAGTATTGCAGTAAAAATGACTGCTCTTGCAAACCCTAATCACCTAGTAATTGGAGATCCATTGTATAATCGATTAAATGATAAGCAAAGAGCTGCGTTCCAACCTATTAATCTTAGTCCCGACATATGGAGCTACGTTTGCAGGAATAGTGAGGGGAACATATATAGCCTTTATACAGATGTCTAAGTAATACTCCTGCTCAATGCATAGGCTTTATAATTACTGAAAGCCTGCCGAAATGCAGAAGACTATTTAGCTTCTCTTACATTTATCAAGCATGTAAAGAATCCACTTTTTGAAGTGATATCACTTCTTCCCGGCCCTACGGGCACGTACTTCTTAATTCATTTGCAAAAATGCCTTATTCTTCATTAGATTATGCTCATCATAAGAGATGATGCTGGGGATCTCCAAGTTCCTTTGCAGAAAGGCCTAATCTAATAGCCGTGTGGGCATATAGTAGTCTCTTAGCTACTCTGCGTACAATTTACTGGCATTATATCAAACCTAGGAAGCTGGGAAAGAGAACAACTCAAAATTATCAACCAATTTCCTCATACAGCTTTCCACCTTGATGGAGTCTCCATGCAATTTCAAATGTTTGTCCTTGCGCACGTGCAGTTGGTGTATGAGCAGCCAAGTAGCGTGCAGCGGCTATGAAGACATACGAAATAGGTTTGGCACTGTCCAAGATTTTGAGGCGCTGTAGCTCCCTCTTTTGTCTAAAAGCAGCTTCTAACATCTGAATTGTATGGAAACTTCTATCCTCTCTTAAGAGGACATGCACAAGAATTGCAGGCAGTTCTTTTTCTCCTTGCGCAGAAAGACAGCTGTCAACTATCTTTGCGGCTTCATTTACCTGATGGCGCTTATCGAGTGTATCGAGAAATCGGTTCATAATATTTTCCCAGTTGCTCTCGCTATCTTTAATATTGATTGGTCCTTCCTTCCCGGAAGGAAGCGCCACAGAAGGTACATTTAGAAATCTATTGAGATAGTTTGACATTGCGACATCAAAGATTGCACGTAAAAGCTCCTTGGATAAAGGCAGCCGACGGATAGCCTGTTGAACAGCATTGGCGAATGTAAAAGTGTGAAGGGCAGTATCCCAGTCAGAGTACTCATTGGTAATGGGAAATTGCGCAATTCGAAGCGCAGCTGCGTAAGCTACTATCGCAGCCAATTCTTCTTGCTTTGCACCATCTTGTAGAGATTCAATAAGTACATCTATAATGGCAGTGGGATTATCTCCCAACAATACATCGACGATTTCATTGCTGGCTTTCCAGGTGTTTTGACTTCCCTTACCTTTTTCCAATACACCTGGAAGCTTGTCAAAGCAATCATGTAACAGTGCTATAATATCGATAGGGTGTCGCCATGAACTCCTTTCCTCCATTCTTGCTGCTTGAGCATAAAGCATGACAAGGCTAGTCAATACTTGTTCAGCCATATCCCATCCCACTATATCAAGCGCTTCAAAGGCCTTATTAGTAAAATCTAGAATATGCCCTGAATCAAGATAACGGTGGTCAGTAGCTGCTGAAAACAGCATATCTGCTATAGTATTAGGTTCTGTCCCTGCTCTTATGGCAGTAACAAGGCAGCGTTCAGCTCCATCAGCATCGCGAACCTCTATAAAGTGACGGAACCATCGCTTCAGCGTCCCCACATCTGTAGAAGACTTCTTTACATCTGGCAATGGGCTGACCGAGAACCGAGGTGGCTGTCCGGAGCAGTCACCAGCAACAGCCGAGAGACCGTGATAAAGTGCTCTAAGCCTATCCTCACGTCTTGAATATGGAGCTAAATTCATCATGCAAGTAAGAATGGTCAATCCTGGACCCCAACCTTCTTGCCTATATCTTGTGCCATATTCCAGCCCTTTCCTAAATAGGTCGGAACTTGAGACTCCTTCTGAGTCAAGCGTAAGTACTGACTTGGCAATAATGAGCGCTATATTTTGTTCCATCGCATCGCTTAGTCTTCGCAGATAATATGTACGGAGCTCTTCTTTAGTTTTATTAGCTCGCTGGGTATGGACAAAAATATTGCCGTCGATAACATTAACAGCAAAAACAGGCACATCATCAGCCCACAAATCAAAACAACCTCCAGTTTTAATATCAAATCTAGCATGGTGCCAATCACAGGTCAATATGCCATCCTTGGTACTTCCTCGACTTAGAGGAAAACCCATGTGAGGGCAACGATTGTCAAGAGCATATACTTCTCCTTCATGATAAAATAATACAATATCGTGTCCTTGAGC
>DATFBV010000093.1:0-4911 GCA_035253605.1 Nitrososphaera sp. | reverse complement strand
TAGCATTGCATATAAGTAGCCTAACTGGGCATGCTTGTCTTCTCTCTTTACCAAACCGAATCAGTTATTTTATCAATTCTCTAAGCTTGTAGGAGCTTAATTTAAGACCCTGTCCCGCACTCAATTTTTTCCAGCCGAGTCTCCAAATGCATAACTTCAAACGTCAACACGTTTGAATTTTATTGCGACTGTGGATGATCCTGCCGGCAGTGCTTTGTTAGGTCTTCCATCGCTTCAAAAGAAGCCCCGCATTCATTGCATGTGTAGTTGTATCCTGACGGAGTTGTTGATTCTGCCATGTAATATCGTGCACAAAAGCAGTGATAACACTTTTCATAGTGCCGTTTGGTTTAATAATATATTAGATTAGAATCATATGATTACAGAAGCCAAAGCTTTTCTCTTGTGCAAAGGACAAGAGACCCATCCGCAACTGAATCATCTACAGGGATAGATACATCTGGCACACAATAATATTCATTTTCTTAGGATAAATCTCATCACTATAGGATAACAAATGTCTATAGTCACATAGCATCTGAGCTACCTGCTGAGGGTCTATGGTCATAAGAAATACTTTGACTTGCTTATCTAGCAGTTACCAGTGCTCATAGTGTACAATTTGTTCGTACCGGATCCGTTCCAGCTTGGCAGGACGTTCGTCAGGATATCCTAATGCAATTATACCGATAGGTTTTACATATTCTGGCAGCTCTAAAATCTTTGCTATCTTGTCATCTTCAAATGCGCCTACAAATCCTGCGCCTATTTCCTCATTTACTGCAGTGAGCAAAATGAGCATTGATGCAAATGCCCCATCTATGATGCTATAGAAATCTCTTCCGCGTTGACCATAGCGTCCTACAGAGCGAGAGGTGTTTGAGCAGACTAATATCAATATAGGTGCATCTTCAATAGCCTTTTGGTTTACAGAAGCCTGCCTCAGCTTTTTCTTTGTTGCAGGATCTCTTACAATGATAAACTCCTGCACTTGAGTGTGGCCAGCACTTGGCGCCTTGCTGGCGTTTTCTATCATCTTGCTGATTATCCTGTCTGGAATGTTTTTGGGTAGATACTTCCTTATCATTTTCCTTTTACGGACAACATGGTCAAATTCCATGATGATCTATATATGATACTGACCCTTTTCCTTAATGAAAGGCTAACTGATAATTACAATGTGTGACAAACTATATGCAGTGTATATATATGTCAAGCAAAGATATGAAAAGGAATCCTGAAACAAAAGGCGGGGCAGGCCCAGCAGCAAATGCATCATTTGATCCAGAGCGAGGCTACGGCACTAGCGAGCAGAAAGAAAGAATCAAAGAGCAAGCAAGCAAATAACAATGTATATATTCTCTCACCTTCCGCAATAGGTTTTCTTAAATTGAAAATCTTTTAATATTTTTATTAAATTATAAGGGGCGAGTTCCTGAGCATGAACTAAAAGGACAACTGCTGGGTTTTCATTCACTCAAAACATATACCTGCCTAAAGTAGTTCATGGTCATTTCAAGATTGCACTTGAACGGTGAGAGTTGCACCAGCAAAAAAGAATGTAATTGGTGCAAAATTTTTCATAGATGGCAGGCTCAATTGAACGGGTCAACATATAGGTCAAGTTCACAGCCCTTCTTCATTTCTGATCATGAATAGAAATTGTCTTCATGTATGTGGCATAAACCAAGAAGCATTTGAGAGACTAAAAATAAAGATAATAGACTTGACGCAGTGCCAGATTCATAGACACATTTTTTCCTTTGAGGAACCTATCAAACCTGAAGAGGCTGAACGCCTGCCCGTCTGGGATTACTTTAGATGTTATCCGCTTATCTGACCCCTGCAGGACCTTTGCTTTCTTTGTGTTCTAACTTCATGTGTTCCTCCTTGTCTTGAACTGTTGTAAATGTGATGCCACACTCGTTGCATCTCAACTCGTTGTTGCCTGCTGTTGAAGATGACATGAAACATTATGACGTAGTTTTCATAGAATAAGTGTGTTTTTATGAATTTCGTCTACATCTCAGCACGAGCTAATCCACAATAGATATTTTCTATGAAACTGTTCATGGTTCGATTCGACATCCAAGTGCCACCTGAGCAATTCGACTCTACTGATCTTTTGAACGATGTTGCACCTGCACTCAGAGATCCAAATAGACCTACCACAAATGCTGCTACCACTGCTGCCTTCTAAGTTCTACCCCTCTTGAAATACCATACAGCAGCACCTACTACTACTGCAATGACAGCACCGATTCCGGCAAGCATAGCGACTCCTGGTGTGCTGGTGGGTTCAGCCGCTACGCCAGTAGTGGTATCTGTAGCGGTAGTCTGGTTTTCCTGCTGAACGTTAATCTCACTTATAGGTGCCTGTGGTGTAGGGTTGGCTTCTTGGTTTGGTATTCCCTCTGTCTGCCTCTGTGCTTCCTCAAAGCCGCTGTACTCTCCTCCCTGCTTTTCTTCTGTAGGCTTTTGCTCCTGGGTGTCGTTTACATCTTGTTGTGCGTAAGCACCAGTAACAGTAGTAGTACTTATCAGAACAACAATTGCAAGCAGTTGCAACATCGCCTCTTATTGCTCAACAAATAATTTATGTATGTTTAATGCTTATCTAACGAATTAACATTAACATGGATATTTTGTTGTAGGATAAACATGTAAGATATTCACACTTGAGAGGATTCAAAGTTAAATTCGGAGATGGTAATGAGGAGGAGATAGAGGAAAGATATTTTCGCAAGAATTTGATTCAAGACCAGGTTAACAAAATAGAAGATTTGCAGCAAGAGGTAGATAAAGTAGAAGCGAGTTCAAAGATCAGCATCAAAAGTGAAGAGATTTGCTTTAAATGCCCGACTGTCTAGGAAATATTTAAATCGACTGATAATGATTATATGCTGCATGTGAGCTCAGTAGCAGCAGTAATAACATTTTTTGTTTTTGGAATTATTTTTACTAGTATTCATGGAGGAAGAGGAGCGCCTCTGCCACCTCCTGAGGAATTACTGACTACTTCTACGGTTCCGCTTGAAAATCTCTCATTAGCTCCCGGTGATTTCATTATACTTGCAGACTCGACACCAGTTCCAATAGAATCAGCCCACGTAAGCATGAATGTTCCGTGTCAGGTACCAACAGCTGCAGCAGAAGGCAATAACAACATTACAGCAGGTACTACTAATGCCAATCAAGGACCACCATCTACAGATATTAAGATAATGGCAGGGGTAGCGCCTGATCTGGAAGCTGCTATTCCAGAGTATATAGCTGGATTATCACGCCCAGAAAATGGCAAATGTACATATCATGTACAAATACCAGAAGTTGCAGGCGAGCCAGTAACAGATATAGCAATTGTAAATACCGGTAACCAAACAGTGAACTTCACTAGTGGCAACTTTGCAACAATCTCAACATCTACAGGTGGTCCTTTGATTTAAGTGGGGGATCTCAATCTAATTCATTGAAATGTTCTTACTAATTGCTTGATATGCCTTGTTATCAAGTGTACTAAAAAGAATTTGTTGCTTGACCTAATTTTGAAAAACGCCATATGTTCTGAGCTCTCGTTAAGGGATTTCTAGTACCATAGAAATTGACCCACAGCGTCGTCGCATATATCGCTTAATTTGAACAATTACGTTATCTTTCCATATCTGTTCCTTTAGATAGGTAACAAAGATCCCTTTGAATGTGCTGGCTGAGGTCGGGGGTTCAAATAGCAAGAATAGTTTACAATTGTAGAAGGCATTCACTACTTATCATGGTGAAAACACGTGAAATCTCTGCAATAGTAACAAAATCCACAGTTTGGACATATAGGTTTTGAGAGCGTTGGATTAAATTCAGAATAGCAATTAAAACAATTCATGATTTATCCTGAATGAGATATATCTCTCAATTACTAAATTTATTGCATACAAGCAAGTCTTTAATGGAGTGTTCTGTCAGAGGTACGAGGAAGCCAAAGCATCAGCAGCAAGAACGGAGGTTTTCGGTGATTAAACAAGAAAATGACAGATGATGAAATTGTGATGGTATACGTTGATAGAAAGCATGCAAATGCATACTATGACAGATACAGGAATAACTGGATAAAATGTGCTGTACAACATGAAGAAGGTAGAGCTTTACATCTGGATAGGAAGAGCGGAGCTTTAGTGTATTATGGATATGGACATGAAAATAATAACTACATAAGAAGTCGAAGATACAGGATTGTCGAAATAGACGTAGATGAATAGGGTAAAAAAGGAAAGAAAAGAAGATGACTGCAGCGCAGGGGAAGCTGGTTAGCAAAACCCTGCGCTATGCCCTTACAACCATTTATGGAATGGTAAGAAATGCAGTTTTAATAATCTGAGTGTTTTTCTTCAATATGCTTATTTTTTTCTTCTTCTGTCCTAAAGTACAGGTTGCAGAAAGTACATTTGAATTTTAGAGGATGAGAGTTGTGCCAGCCTGTAGAGGACATTCAGCTGTATATATTCTTCTTTTAATATTTAAGCATCCTTAAAGAGTGGCAATACCTTGCACGGCATTGCTGAGGTCGTGGGTTTAATCACAACCCGGTCCATCCTTATAACTCAATCAGTACGGCATTACATTGAGCTAAGTTTAGGTGATTATCGCACTTTCTTATTCCTAAAGGGTCAATAGTTCAAGCTTTAAGCAGAATAACAAATAATTTATGCAGGTCCCTACCGCCGCTCGCCTTTCACAATTGTTCTATAAAAGAGATCAACGATGACTGGCAGCTCAAGATAGTCAATCAGTATTGCTATCCACGCAGCGTAATATGGGATTTCTACTAATCCAGATGGCGACCCAAAAAATGTGTCGTAAACGACATCGTCAGTAATCCAAAATATGTGAAACACTTGAATGGCCAACATTGACAGCAAT
>DATFBV010000092.1:0-7511 GCA_035253605.1 Nitrososphaera sp. | reverse complement strand
GTCGTCGATCACGTGATTGTTTGTAAGGATGTAACCCTTTTCATCTATGACTACCCCTGAGCCTACTCCTTCTACTGGAAATATCCTAAACATTTGATCATGTAGCATCCTCACACTTGCGATGTTGACTACGCTCTTGCTGACTTTTTCAACCGCGCTGACAAGTACATCTTCTGGAACAGGTATCATGCCACTATATTAGAAGGTAATCGGTAAATTGACCGGCTATTCTAGAATCCGGTCACACTCGGTGAATAACAGTAGAAACGGTGATTTGAAATGTTACAAAATGATGTTGTGGCATGCTATGCCAATACTTCAGTTAGAAAATATACAATTGGATTCCTGTAACGCTTATTGCACGTAACAAAGCAAGCACTCACCGATTGTTTACCAGGTCTGGCAACAAAGAATTGGCTGAGGCAAAGCATCAATGGATGGACAGTATTTTAAACTAAGTTAAAGCAGACAGCTCAATAGTGCTCAAATTAAGTATTTGCATGCAGTGAAGAAAAGACAAGCACTGATGCTATAGCATCGTTTACCTATAGTATTGTTTACCAGAGTTAATTAGCCATGCTACGCTACACGACGAAGATCGAAGGCCTTAGCCTTGCTTGAACCATTTTTTTATGGTCTGTAATGTGCTGCAAATGTGTCCGGCTCATTAGAGCCAAAATCACGCATAAATTGATCTCTGACAAGCCTGCCATATACAACTAAATCCCGTGCCATCATACGCAACCTACTTGATAATCTTGCATTCACTGTTTCATTACCTGTAAAGTCTTGTGGGCCATTTATCGATACCCCATAGGGCATACTCCATCCATAGCATTGGCGCACTGCTGTGCGCATCTGATCCATCACTGTAAGCCCTTTCTCGTGTGATGCAACTATGTATCCAAAGACTTTGCCTGCAAACTCTTCATAAAAGTGATCAAGAAAATTCTTAAGAGCACCGGACATCGACCCGTGGTAGTCTGGCGATGCAAGGATAAAAGCGTCAGCCCAAGCTATGGCTTCGGCTGCATGTTCTACCTCTTTTGACGCTGGGGCACTTGGATCGTATAGGGGCAAAACTATTTTATTGAGTTCTAGTACGCGCACTTCTGCGCCGTGCTTCTTGACATGCTCGAGCGCAATTTTAAGTGCCCGTGTGCTGTACGATCCCTTCCGAGTGCTACCCGCAACTCCTAATACATTAAAGGTATTTTTCATCACTATTACTATTATTGAACTTAGCCGGATTAATCGACTTGCTTTTACAGGACCTGGTCACATCATCGGTTCCTGATGGTTGCATATTTCTATGAGGTACGTTTAGCCTGCATAGCCGCAATCGAGGGTATAGCTTTTCGCTATCACTAAGCTGTACTCATATGATACATAGTATTGCACTCTACATATGATCTTGATGTTGTTGCCCTCCGACATTGTCTCTTGAAACTAAATGGTGATACGCTTGGTACATGATAGACATTCAACAATTACCTGAGTTTCACTCTTATTTATCACTTTGAACTTCTTTGAACCACATGACAGGCAGATAGGGCATGCTCTCTGACCCTTTATCACGTCTTATATTACCACCTTTGTGGATAGCTATCTGAGCGGGCTAGTATATTTATCCTTACAATGCCTCCAACCTGCTGTATTACCCTTGCGACTGCTGGTGGTACTAGATGCTCCCACGGCTTACCATCTTGCATAAGATGCCGAATGTTTGAGCCATTGTACTGGTTTATTTCTTCAAACACAGGTTCCTCAATTGCAATGCCGGAGTCTTGAGAGCGTGCAAGATACTTTACAAACTCGTTGCCCGAGTATAGCACATCAAATGGTGGAACCATTGACCGTAGATAGGCAAGCCATCGAGCATTGTTCTCATCATTTGCAATAGGTATAATATAGCATCTTGAAAGATCAATTCTTGCTTCCTTCAATGCCTCATGAATCATTAGCACCCTCTCGCCGGCACTGAAAGGATCCTTGTCGATAAAGTTGAACTGAGCGCTCCCGATTATTATCACGAGCTCGTCGCATTTGCTTAGGATCTGCTTTGTAAGTGCCAAGTGACCCTTATGGAAGGGCTGGAAGCGTCCCAGCATCAGTCCACGTCTTGTCATTGTGGTTTGCCTAAGTTATTCTTCCACTGCTCTATTTCTTTTGCTTCTATCTTGCGGAAGATTGGCTGTACTTTGCCAAGTTCATGGCCTGGAGGAATTGCCCTGATGTCCTTAGCCGTCTCCCACACCTGCTGATGAACATCACCACCACTTTCAAGCTTGAGCTGGGACCATATCTTTTCACACGAAAAGGGAATGAACGGTTCAAGCAAGATCGCCAAGCTTCGTACTGCATTTACCGATATGTACACGGTTGTATTTGAAGTATCCTTGTTTGCCCAAGGTGAGTTTGTCTGGAAATAATGGTTCATATAATTGCTATATTTTAGGATCCTCTTGAGCGACTTGTCTATCTCATTGCTTGACAGCAGCCTGCCTGTTTCATACACTGTTGCTGCGAGCTCTTTTTCTATTGTACCGTCAATACCGGATGGCTTGGGCACTATGCCCTGAAAGGACTTTTGCGTAAATGAAAGAGCCCTATTTATGAAATTGCCTATGTTGGCGATCAGCTCATTGTTTATCCTTTCATAGAATGCATCAAAGTCAAAATTAAGATCGTCTTGCGAGTATGTAACTACAGATGCAATATAGAATCTCAAATAGTCAGGGTTGAATGAAGATGTAAAATCCTTCAGGCCAATATACCAGTTTCTGCTTTTTGATATCTTTTGGTTTTGCAGCATAAGGTGACCCCTTGTAGGGATATATTCTGGAAGCTTGTATTCTGAATTGATGCCAAGACGTATCGCTGGCAAGAAGAGGTAGTGGTGGTAGATAATGTCCTTGCCAATGAAATGGTAAATCTTAGATTCGTTCCAGAATCTTTTGCCATTACCCCCCATGTCCTTGATGAACTTGACAAGGGATGAGATATAGCAGAGGTGGTTATCGAACCATCCATAAAACACCTTATTCTTTGCCTCAGGCAGCGGTATTGGCACACCCCATGAAAGGTCACGGGTGATGTCCCAATCCTGCAGTCCTTCATTTATCCAGTTGATAACATAGTTCTTGACGGCTGGCTGCAAGTGCGTGTTCGACAAAAGCCACTTTCTCAGTTTCTCTTGAAAGCTTGACAGACGGAAAAAGTAGTGCTTGCTCTCTTTTTTGATAGGTGGCCTGCCGCATATTGCACACTTAGGCTCCAGTATCTGATCTGGGACGCGGCCGCACTTTTCACACAAATCTGAATACTGATTTTCTGCATTGCAATAAGGGCATCTCCCAATTACATATCTGTCTGGTAAAAATTTGTTATCATACGTGCAATAGAATTGAATTACGCTCTGGTCGTAAATGTGGCCGTTCTGGAGTAATTGTTTAAAAACGTACTGGACAAACTCAATATTTTCTTTAGAGCTTGTATTATAAAAGAAATCAAACGAAATACCTAATGATTCAAAATCTTCTTTGTCCTGCCTGTTCCAGTATTCAACGTAATCCTTGGGACTTTTTTTCTCTTTTTCTGCTCTTATCAAGATCGGAGTTCCAAAATCATCAGTAGCACAGATATGGTACGCCCTCAACCCGTTGAGTCTCAAAAAACGTGTGAAAATATCTGCCGGTAGATATGTGGAGGCTATATGGCCTAGATGAATCTCCCCATTTGCATAGGGGAGCGCGCTTGTAATGACTGCGCTTTTGCTACTGCTGTTATCTGGCATCACACTTGCAATCAATGTACAGCATTTTAACCTAACTAGAGTGCTGATAGTGTTCTTGCTCTTCTATCATTTGATCTATCTTTATACCCATTGAATCAAGTGCATAGCTTCCAACATCTTGATCTATTTGTTCCGGCACACTATGCACCTTTACTTCCATTGAGTCATGGTTTTTTGCAATGTACAAAATAGATAGCAGTTGGTTGGCAAATGAGAAATCCATTACTTCAGGCGGGTGGCCTTCTGCAGCAACTAAGTTGACTACTCTCCCCTTTGACAGCAGGAATAACCTCTTTCCATTAACATCAAAGCGTTCGATATTTGGACTGATCTGCGCCGGTTGGTAGCGGCTAATGTTATAAAGGCTCTCAATATCAATCTCAACATCAAAGTGTCCTGCGTTAGCCAAAATGACCGCATCCTTCATCTTAAGAAAATGCTCCTTTCTTATCACGCACGTTTGTCCCGTGCATGTAACGAAAACGTCGCCGACAGGTGCAGCATCTGACATTCGCATTACCTCAAATCCATCCATCTTAGCTTCGATTGCTTTTATAGGATCAACTTCAGTAACAGTCACTATAGCGCCCATGCCTCTTGCCCGAGTTGCCACACCCTTGCCCACCCAGCCGTAGCCGCATACAACGATGTTCTTGCCTGCAAATAATATGCCTGTTGCACGCAATATGCCATCAAGGGTGCTCTGTCCAGTGCCATGTCTGTTATCAAAAAGGTATTTTGTACGAGCATTGTTAACCGCTATAATGGGATAAAGGAGTCTGCTGGCCCTTTGTAGGGCAACAAGTCTCTTTACCCCCGATGTTGTCTCTTCTGTGCCACCCTCTATGCCATTTGCCTTTTGCTGATGGGCCATCGAGTGAAGATCACCTCCGTCGTCAGTTATTATGGCAGGTCTAAATGCAAGCACATTGCGGATGCACTGCTGATACTCTGATTCTGTTTCGCCACGCCAAGCATACACATTTACACCCCTATTATACAGAAAAGCTGCAATGTCATCTTGGGCTGACAAGGGATTTGCTGAACAAATTGCGATGTGTGCGCCCAAGCTCTTTGCAGCCATCACAAGGACTGATGTTTCCTTTGTAATGTGAAGACAAAAGCCAAGCCGAAAACCTGCCAGCAATTGACCGCTCTCATTAATTGCTCTTATCTTTTCAACTATGCCCATACGGCTGGCAGCCCACTCATATGACCGCCTTCCCTTATCTGCAAGGTTACTATCCGCTATTTTTCCGGGCACGATTTATGAATGATGGACATGCAATAAAAGCTACTGGTTTTCATACTCTTGTTCACGGAACCTAGCTCTTCCCCTTCTTATGAGGGCAAAGAGTACAAGTATTATCGCTATCCAAACTACACTTAGCATGATGTTGGTAAAACTAACATAGAGGTACGGCATTGCATCGATCATATCTTGCTGGATGATCTCTAGCGATACATGAATGTCCAGCATGCCAGAATTGTATTCAGCACTATGGCGCTCCATTGATGTTATCGAGTTGGCGCGGGTCACAATATCGTCTAGGTTTCCTTGTATGAGTGACAAGTCTGTTTTTGCAGTTGGAAACACCCATACTGGATTACCACTGTCTGGCAGTTCCATCTTCGCCTTTGATACAAAGCTTGCGAGAGCTTCAGGAGTCTGGGCAGTCTGGGCTCTCTTCAGATACCCAAGCGCGCTGTCGACAGGATATACGGCCTGTTGGTATCCGAAAAGGGCCATAGCTATACCAAAAATCATAAGAGCCAGAACGCCGGCCATCATGAGCCTGTATGACGATGTCATGCCGGAATTGATACTGCTATAGCATTGGCGGAGATATTTAGATGTGGCGGATAAGTCTGTATTTTGATGTGTCTCTCTGTGCAGTCCGATAACCAATTTATAGTCAAGTTGATTACAAGGTGATGATAATTGACATTTGTCAAGGTCGCCCAGCGGGGCGAGATTAAAGAGAACAGTGGAAAGGAGCTTTACATTAATGGTACAAGGATTGCGCTTTTCTATGCAAAGGGCAAATACTATGCAATTGAGGCACTCTGCCGCCATCAGGACGGCTCGCTTGCTCCCGGCAGGATAGACGGTGAAGTCGTGGAGTGTCCCCTGCATTCATGGCACTACAACATTAGAACCGGAGAGTTACTCGATTACCTTGAAGGAGTAAAACTGATGACCTACAATGTAGATGTTAGAGGAAATGATATTTACATCGACGCCTAGCAAAGTAAAAAGCAGGGGCAAGCCCACCCCAAATCGCGACAGTGAAATTATACAATACACTTAGCCGGCAAGTAGAGGAGCTAAAGCCGCAGAACCACCTAGTGAGGATGTATATTTGTGGAGTCACAGTCTATGACAACTCTCACATCGGACACGCAAGAACAATCATTATATTTGATGTATTGCGCCGATACTTGCTATCACGAGGCTATAAAGTTATTTTTGTACAGAACTTTACTGATGTTGATGACAAGATAATCAACCGTGCAAAAGCCGAGGGCAGGAAGGCAGAGGAAATATCGAGGATATACATTGACAGATACTACAACGACTTTGATAGCTTGAATGTAATGCAAGCAGATTACCACCCAAAGGCTACCGATCACATCGAGGAAATGATTAGGTTAATTGATGGTCTGATGAAAAATGGACATGCTTATCTGACGCTTAACGGTGTATATTTCAGAATCAAGTCATTTCCTGACTATGGCAAGTTATCAAAAAAGTCACTTGAAGAGCTAGAGTCCGGCGCAAGGATAGAGATCGATCCATCAAAAGAGGACCCACTTGACTTTGCACTATGGAAGTTCTATTCAGATGAGACCGTATGGCCAAGCCCTTGGGGTAATGGGAGGCCTGGTTGGCATATAGAGTGTTCTGCGATGTCCCACAAATATCTAGGCGACACATTCGAGATTCATGGCGGCGGATACGATCTAGTTTTCCCACACCATGAAAATGAAATAGCCCAGTCAGAATCATATACAGGGAAGCAGCTTGCAAAAATATGGGTTCACACCGGCATGGTTACCATAAATTCGCAAAAGATGAGCAAGTCGCTTGGCAACATTGTTACAATAGAGCAAGCCTTGAAAACATGGAAAGCTAATCCTCTCCGGCTCTACTGTTTGTCAGCACACTATTCAAAACCCCTAGATTATACTAACGAATTGTTAAAAGAGTCAATCCAAAGGTGGCGCCAGATAGAAACATGTGCCTACGAACTGCAGCTTGCAGTCGGTACCGGAGGCGAGATAGACTCAGTGCAGAGGATGTGCTATGAGTCGATGCGGGCTTTTGAAGCTGCAATGGACGAAGACATGAATACCTCACTTGCAGTAGCAGAGTTACTGAAGCTTGTAGCAAACCTCAATAGGTATATCGCAGCAGACAAGCTAACAAGAGATATGGCTAATAGTGCATTGCCAACTCTTAACAAAATAATGGATATTCTTGGACTCAAAATTGTAGAAACTAGTGACAAAGAGAGGAAAGAAATTGAGGAGATAGTGATACAACGCAACAAGCTGCGGGCTGAGAGAAAATTCAAAGAGGCAGATGAAATCCGAAAAAAGCTATTAGAACGCTCTGTTGAGCTATTAGATCACAAGGGACGTACAGTGTGGGTCAAGAGAGAAAAGCCCGAATAGTCAGAATTTTCAGTTATTATTGTGTATGCAAATATTC
>DATFBV010000091.1:0-5943 GCA_035253605.1 Nitrososphaera sp. | reverse complement strand
GGCGGGCCCGTCGGGATTCGAACCCGAGACAGCCGGATTTCTTTCTGTGATAGTTAAAAGTCCGGTACTCTACCTGGCTGAGCTACGGGCCCTTCGCTAACTTACGCTGCTACACGTAGCATAATTTAATGTTATATCAATGCTTCAGTATAATAAGAGAAGAAGAATCGCACGTCTTTTATCGATCAAGCTATCTGAGAAATTAAATTATGTTATAGTTGCAATAGCTGTGTGGTTACATTTTTTACTGGCAAAAGAGAAATGAGAGAGATAGAGAGATAGAGAGAGGCGCTATGCAGGCAAAGGTGGAATAGTCGTTGCTTGCTTGGTGGCCATCTGGCGGAAAAACATAGTAAGCAGCTTATCACAGATGGTTGGAGAATTCATCCTGATATCGGCTGTAGATAACTTGTTTGATGTGAAGAGAAAGATCACATCTTCTACGGTCAACGAGTTCTCCCTCATCATTTTTAGGAGGTCCAACTTGGGCGTGTGTAATAGTTCCATTTTTCTTGGACGCGTGAGCTCCATGCGCTTGGGACTGATGCATGCTCTAAAAAGCTTGTTGCTATGTAGTTCTCGATGTTCACTCTATAGGACTGTATAGTAGAACACACTCTATAACAGGGCAAGCACACGTGCTGGCGAGCCGGTTGCACCTCTTAGCTTGAGTGGGCTAATTATCATAGTGAATGTGGTGCGGCTGCTTTGGTTGCTGCTTTTGGTTCTCCTTCTACTACTGGTTTTTGCTATTCTTGTTAGATTGCAAAGATTTTCAACAACAAGTATATCGCATGAGAGCAATATATTGTGGGCAATGAACATACTATCGGCGCCACGATCGATACTTGGACAGTCAATTGCAACAACATTTACGCTTTTTCTTGCAAGATATCTTGCTGCTTGTTCTGATAGGCCAGGGTTTTCAGACATGTAATTCTTGCTGCCTGAGCGTTTTTCCCAGCCAGTGGCAATAACCACCGCATCACCTGCTCTTATCTGGTGGTTGCCAAGGTCTTGTTTTTCTATCAGTTGATTGGCACTTTTGTCCACTCTTATCATAATTGCATTACAGACGAGCCTGTCGCTAGAGATCATATCAATGCTTGCAGAGCCGGGCTTGAAATGATTAGGCGCGTCAACATGTGTGCCAGTGTGTGTACTCATGAACATTACCTCAGAATCATAGCCGTGGCGATCAAACTTGGACCATGGTATAAAGGATGGCTGAGGTGAGCCCGGATAGACCCTAATGGAAGGAGTTATCGTCATCGTAAGGTCGATTACTGTCATAGTTTTTGAAATCAAGATGTTGTTATTAACAACAGCGCTATTACTAGAACTACTACTGTAAAAAGATGCAAAAGAAGGTGCGATCTCCTTAATTACCTACTATGTGTACACCTAACCTACACATCTATGCCAACAGCATATGTCCTTATCAATTGTGACTTGGGTTCTGAAGAGGAAATAATTCGAGAAATAAGAAAATTGCCTGAAGCCGTTGAAGTTTCAGGAGTATATGGCGTTTACGATATAATTGCTAGAATAAGCTCAGATTCTATGGATAAACTAAGAGAAACAATAACTTGGCATGTCAGAAGAATAGATAAAGTACGTTCGACTTTGACTATGATTGTAATTGAGGGCCAGGGTGAACAATCAACATTCAACAAAAAGAATATCTGATTATCGAAGTAAGCCCTTGACGTGGTTTACTATAGTTGATGCTTCTTCCTCGCTGTTAAAAAAGTGAGGAGTCGCTCTCACAGCTTTCTTCCCGCCACCAATGTCTCTAGCTGCAACTATTATTCGATTTTGCTCAAGCCATTTTACCAATGATGATGACGATGATGACAAATCAGCCTTCGGCGGCGGCATGAATGTGACAATAGACGAGCGCTTGCTTTCATCATCAGGACCATACATTTTTACTGCAGGGATCTTTGCTATTTCTTCACGAAGGATGTTCGCAACACTCATGTTCTTCCTCCTTATTCTCTCAAGTCCAATTCTAAGGATATATCGCAAAGATGCTTCAAGTCCTGCTGCTCCAGGAAAGTTACGAAAGCCAGCCTGAAGCCTGGCAGGCATATCCAAATACGCAAGGATATTATTATTATTCTGTTCAGATAACGTGGCAGACTCGCCACCGATCTTAGGCGGCTCCAATATTTCAGATGCCTTCTTGTTACAATAGAACACACCTATGCCTGTAGGACCGCAGAGCCACTTGAAGCCGGGAAATGCCATAAAATCACATCCGATCTTTTTGACATTGATTGAAATAGTGCCGGCACTCTGGGCTGCATCAACACAAAACAGGACATCGTTTTCCTGGGCAATCCTGCCGACCTCTTCAACGGGCATTATCGCTCCGGTGTTGTACAGTACATGGCTTAGTGTAATGAGCTTAGAACCTTTTACCAATTTTTCAAACTCACCAAGGTCAAAATATCCATTTTCATCTATCATAGCGACTTCTCTCAATTGCACACCCTTTTTCTGTGACAGTGCAACCCATGGCAAATAGTTGGCATAGTGCTCATGCCTACCTCCTCTTACTACTATTGCGTCACCAGTCTTCCAATCCAGCCCCTTCCCCACCATGTTGAGACCCTCAGTTGTACTCTGCACAAGCACTACTTCCTCAGGATCACAGTTGATCAAATGGGCTATCCTCATCCGCAACTCGTCAAGGAGCGACATACTATAATCAGAGATGCTAGGTGAGTCAGGGCCCCCCTCTGCACATGTAAGCATAAAGTCAGTCATTGCCTTGATGGTGGATATCGGTGTTGGAGCAATGGCTCCATTATTCATGTATATAGTCTTCTTCGTCATTGGATAGTCATTATCTCTTAGCTGGCCATAGTCAATTTCACTCATCATATTATATTCAACCTCATGCAATAGAACAGCAAGTGGACTCTAGCAAGGTATTGAGCATGAGCGGCTTAAATACGCTAATGTTTACTGACCCGTATGCCAAACTCTGCTACACGGCTCACTTGACGTCGCAGTTTGATAGAGTCATCTATATTGACCTTGACACCACATTTACAGCATATTTTAATGCAGGGTTCTTGCATACAAATCGCGTCGACATCTATTTGCCATCAGAGGGCAAACTTGCTGCCATGACGAAAGATGTGCTTGAATCAATGGACGAGAGCTCGCTTGTAATTTTCGATTCTGTAAATAGCTTTTACAACCTGTTTCCTATGCGGCATAGGATGGGTACTTTGAACCATCTGCTTTCTGTATTGATAATGCTGTTTGTCCGGCGTGGGATCGATGTAAATGTCCCAGTGCTTGCTACAAGCATGCTTCGCTATAGAAAAGAAGGTGGCTGGGTTCAGTCGCCTACAAGTCGTAGACTGCTTCAGCACAAGAGCGCAGTGAGACTAAGCGTGGACTGGCATAAAAGCGACTTGGCGCTCAAAATAGTACAGCATGAGTCAATTGAAGAAGGTAAGATATTTGTATACAAGTGTAACTCTATCACAGTTTGACTCCTACAAGTATGAATCCTAGCAGAAGGGCAATTCCTAACACACCAAATCCTGCTATCAGCAGAGCCTTCTGTACCTTCGGGTTTGTTGACCTTCCCGAATAGTAGAGCATGAAGGCGCCTGCCATGCCCATGAAGAGAATCAATGTAAAGACTACGGTCTCGCCAATAGTCTGGGCAGACCGCGATGGAATCATGAATCTGTTGACACCCCTGCCCTCAATCAAAGCATTTATCAAGCCTGAGGCGAATGCAAAGAATGTCATCAAGTACGCTACAGCGACTATCCACACGACTTTAGAAGGGGTCGTAAGCATCATGTTGTTATAACTCTTAAAAATCCTGACTATAAATAAACCTTCCATGACTGGTGCTGTAGTTACTACTAAATGCAGTGCATGCCACAGAAAAGCCTTGTCAGACAATGAATATTGCTTGCATCACAAACAAGCATTTGATAGCATGATCAATCATTACAAAACATGGGTTAACGCATATGGAAGAATATCATGGGAAGAATTTTTGAGTAAACTATTGAGCATGCAAGAAACAGGTAGATGGATAAAAGAAGTGATTGAAGTGGAATTAAAAAAGAAAGGGAGAAGATAGAAAAGAACAGGAGTTATTGGACGAAGTAGGCTTACATCTCCATGCCGCCCATGCCGCCCATGCCGCCCATGCCGCCCATGCCGCCCATGCCGCCTCCTGGCGGTCCTGGTGGTCCACCAGCTGACTTACTTGAGGCAATGACATCGTCGATCCTCAGTAGCATAGATGCGGCTTCTGTGGCAGACTTAATTACTTGCTCCTTCACTGCAAGAGGTTCTACTATGTCCAACTTGCTTATGTCGCCAACCTTGGCATTGCGTACGTCGACACCTGTCCACTTGCTGCCCTTGCTCTGCTTTGAGCGAAGCTCTGTAAGCGTGTCAATCGGATCCATGCCAGCGTTCTCTGCAAGAGACAAGGGTATCACTTCCAAGGCTTCTGCAAATTTCTCCGCAGCAATCTGCTCCCTGCCGGATAGTGTGTTTGTCCACTCCCTAAGCTTTGATGCAGTATAGGCCTCCGGGGCCCCACCACCTGCAACGATGGCTGGCTTTTCAAGGACATCCTTTGACACCATTAGTGCGTCGTGCACCGATCTCTCGGCCTCATCCACAATTCTCTGGGATCCGCCTCTTATGAGAATGGTTACAGACTTGGGGTGTTTGGCTCCCTCAACGAATACCCACTTGTCAGTTTCGACTTTTCTTTCTTCAACCAAGTCGGCACTTCCAAGGTCTTTGGCTGTAAGATCTTCAAGGCTATTCACAACCCTTGCAGTAGTTGCCCTTGCCATCTTTGTCATGTCTGATTCCTTGACCCGCCTTACTGTCAGAATGCTTGCTTTTGCAAGATAGTGCTGTGCAATATCGTCGATTCCTTTCTGGCACACAACCACATTGGCACCACACTCGATGATCTTGTCGACCATTGACCTAAGCATTCTGTTTTCCTCTTCAAGGAACATCTTCATCTGATCAGGCGAATTGATGTTTATCTTAGCGTCAAATTCAGTTTTCTCAATCTCAAGAGCAGAGTTAATGAGAGCTATCTTGGCTTTTTCGATCCTCTTTGGCATGCCGCCATGCACAACTTCCTTGTCCAAGACAATTCCTTTAATCAATTTAGTGTCGCGTAGGCTGCCGCCAGCCTTCTTTTCTACTTTGACATCATCAATATCGAGCCTAAAACCAGAGTTAGTCTTTTCAGACACTGCTAGGGCTGCGTCAACTACTATATGAGCAAGATCCTCAGACTCTCCTGACACTAGCTTTGTTTGCATTGCTGTCTTGGCTATTCGTATCAGTTCTTGCTTTTCATTGCCGGCAATCTTGTGTGCGATATTGTTTAATACTTCAATAGCCCTATTCGCAGCCTTTCGGTAACCGTCAACAATGACTGTAGGGTGGACATCCTTGTTGACTAGCTCTTCGGCCTTTTCGATGAGCGCGCCAGCAAGCACAACTACGGAGGTTGTGCCATCTCCCACCTCATTGTCTGTAGCCTTGCTAATCTCTACCATCATCTTGGCTGCTGGATGCTGAACATCTATCTCTTTGAGAATTGTAGCACCGTCATTTGTTATGGTTACATCGCCAAGAGTGTCGACAAGCATTTTGTCCATTCCTCTTGGACCAAGTGAGCTTCTAACGATTTCCGCAATCAGCTTTGCAGCAGTGATATTGTTCTTTTGGGCATCTCGGCCTTTAGTCTGCGATGTACCTTCCTTAAGAATTAACACCGGGACGCCTCCAGCTGAACCCTGTTGTATTGACATTTTTCACATTTCTCCTAAAATTGTAAATTTAAAGGGATTGCGCGGGATATTTTAAATTTGCTGTAAGGTTATTATATGCTATTTTTTGCAAGCCTGATGCGAGCTA
>DATFBV010000090.1:0-3400 GCA_035253605.1 Nitrososphaera sp. | reverse complement strand
AGCAAGAGCGTAGTCAACATCGCAAGTGTGAGGATGCTACATGATCAAATGTTTAGGATATTTCCAGTAGAAGGAGTAGGCTCAGGGGTAGTCATAGATGAAAAGGGTTACATCCTTACAAACAATCACGTGATCGACGACGCAGAGCGACTCAAAGTGACGCTTCCAGAGGGCAAGGTACTTAGAGGAAAGGTGGTCGGAAGCGACGAGACCACCGACCTTGCAGTGCTCAAGGTAGAATCAGAACAGTTGCTTCCAGCTACACAGCTTGGCAACTCAGACAACCTAAAGACAGGTCAGATAGTAATTGCAATTGGCAACCCCTTTGGGCTTACTGGAGGACCTGCAGTAAGTGCCGGCATAGTAAGTTCATTGAATAGAAGCATACAGACAAGGAGTGGCGTACTAGAGTTAATACAGACAGATGCTGCCATCAACCCTGGCAATTCAGGTGGACCACTTGTCAATACTAAGGGAGAAGTGATTGCTATCAATACTGCCAACATGCCGTATGCACAGGGCATCGGGTTTGCAGTTCCTATCAACACTGCCAAGTCAATATTGAAAGAATTGATAGAGAAGGGTAAGGTAACTCGGCCGTGGATTGGCGTTGCGTCAATGAAGGTTACCCCCCAGCTTGCACGATACTATGGACTGCCTGTTATTGATGGAGCGCTCATTGCAAGAGTTGAGCCTTATAGCCCAGCTGACGATGCAGGGCTAAGAAAAGGAGATATCATCGAGGAAATAGATGGCAACACGATAAAAGACCCTTCAGAGATCGCTTCATACGTGCGCAAAAAGCAGCTAAATGACCGACTAACAGTTACTATCAATCGCTATGGGCGCCAGTTTCAACTTCCAGTTCCGGTCGACGAGCGCCCATAAAATTTTTTATGAAAACACTTTTGAGGATGTGTGGGAATAATATTTCAGTGTCTGACTATGATTCAATGGATGAACTGATCAAAGAGATTGAAAAGGAAGAAGCAGCCATAGTGATTACCAAAGACATCAGAAAGTATAGGAAGCCTGTCACCGTGATATCAGGGCTTCAGGAAAGAAAAGATTTGAAGGATATTACAAAACAGCTAAAGACCAAGATTGGCACAGGAGGCACCTTTAAAGAGGGCCAGATAATCCTCCAAGGAGATCATCGAGAGACGGCCAAGGGTCTACTGGCACAGATGGGCTTCAAGGAAGAGGCAATTGAGGTGTACTAGTAGCATTTTACTTACCTGCTCTCCAGATGATTACTTTATGCTTTATATCATGCAGAGGCGTTTATAATATTGCAAGTGGAAAGCGACACTCAGACTGAATCAACAACAACAGCTACTCTCAAGGACGAGACCCGCCCTAGAGAGGACTTTGCAGTGGAAAAGCAGATCATCAGCAGCAAGCCGGTGGCGGCTGCTCAGATCCTAGTAGAAGAAGAAGAAGATGATGACAAGTCGCAGGAATCGCCTAGTGCAACCGATTTTCATAACAACGATAACAAGATCTTGGCATTGCTGAATGAAGATGGATCAAATTACTCGTTTAAAGGCTTGATGCGTAAGCTCAACCTCCATCAGCAAAGCTTGTCAAGGGCACTCCGTAGGCTAGAAGAAATGGAGATTGTGGAAAAGTCTCCAGTAGGTTATCGGCTTAGCAAGGCCGGTGAAACTGCAATGTCAAGGCTCGAGTTTTTGCATCAACAACACAAACCAAAGGGCAGAGAGTATATGCAGTTATTACAGACGTATATTCCGCTCAACGTCAAGCCCTCAGAAGTTATGCGCCACTTGATCGGGAAGTGGTTTAAGAACCTTCGGTGGATAGGCATGATAAGAAGCGATACAGGTTATACGCTGCAGTGGACAAGCGATGATGGCGCGTTCCAAATCAACCTTCGATTAATCGCAGACTATATTGTCATCGAGACAAATGCATCTACTGAAAAAGAAAAGGTGCAGGCGATGGTGGGATCGTATACCATCTATGAGCAGATAACAAAAGTGATGCAAAGTAGACTTGATGCATACGTACTAGATCACCGAGATGCTAGGGCAATCAATTAGCTTTACTAAATGTTTCTGTTATGAGAGATAGTACCTTTGTAGGATTTGAAAGTACCAGCCAGAAGCTATAGCCACTCTTGTAAAGAGCTCTTGCTATGATTGCAGCCGTGATCGCACCAGCTGTAATTGCGACTATGATAGAGGCAGGTAGGACGGCCATAAACGAAAGCAGCAGTCCATCCACAAAATACGAGCCGTCTATCAAAAAGGGCCAGAAAATCGGGTTTGCAGGGTGGTGTAGCCAGTCGACGAAAACATGGGAAAGGCTGCCAATCGCAGCCGATGCAAGAAAGATAGCATTTGTTTTGACATTGGTAAATCCATATATGCCTACTCTTTCAACACCAACCTTCTCTATCATTTTGACAAGAATTATGGTTAGGATAACGTCTATGGTTAAGGCTCCCATAATTGAGTGCAATACCAGCCTGTCGGGAGCAGGCGAGCATGGAAAATTCCAGCCGCAAAACACCGACCATCCAAGCATCCATGCTATCAGAGGCTCGACATCAGGGACGACTGCACCAACTGTAAGAGCCGCAAAATGCAGTTTTCTGAATCGTGGCTTAAGCACCCAGACAAAGGCGACATGAAGAGGGGTAAGAGTCATGAATTTATTTTTCTATTGTATTGTTTTTATCCATAAGAATTTTTTGTCAGACAAGGCCTTCCATGATCTATTAGATGATTCTTTTATTGTTCTTCTGTGTAATTTAGTATGCATAGATGATGATGTCCTTTGCCTTTTCTTGAAAATAATAAAAAACTATCATTTAGTCTAATTGCGGTAGGCTTTATTGGCAGCACGATTCACATAAGCTATATCTGACCTAGCGACAAACCCTCAGATTTACCTGCTAAGGGCTATGGTAATATAGCTTCGTTTATGAAAAGAGTTTAACCAAAACAAGGCTAGCTGTGACTTATTTCCAGCAATACAGGTCAATTAATTCCCTATCTTCCTATACTAGTACCAGAGAATGACAACAATCGTTGGTATCAAGACCAAAGAAGGAGTCGTATTAGGCTCGGACAAGCGGGCAAGCAAAGGCTTTTTCATTGGCTCAAAAATAACACAAAAGATAGCCAAGGTAGATGACACACTTGCTGTGGCAATAGCAGGACAGTTATCCGATGCAGAGTATTTGATTAAAGTAGCCAAGGCAGAGCGCAAGCTGATGGAGTTGCGGAGGGGCTTTCCGCTCACAACCAAAGAATCAGCAAGATTGATCGCAAACCTCGCATACTCTGGACTAAAGAACTATCAACCCTATTTTGTCGAACTATTAGTTGCCGGCGTTGACCAAGAAGGTGGGCACATCTATGCAGCAGATATG
>DATFBV010000089.1:0-18414 GCA_035253605.1 Nitrososphaera sp. | reverse complement strand
AACTTGGCCACTGTGTAGCCAATCCTTCAGCTCATCATGTGTTGGCTTGGCGTCGTGTTTGCCTGCCAAATGAAGATGCAGAAGAACATAGTTAACTTGGTTGAGTAAGGGTTTGTTTGATTCGTCACCTTTGCGAGCTTTCTGTTTCAGGTCAGCTGGAACAGTGTTCCACCATTCTTCAAACTTTCGTGCCATACATCTCATACAAGGATCGAGGAAGTACTTTAATCTTTCATTTTCATGATGCAATCTTCAGACGGCGAAGGTGTCAGGTCAGAAATGAAAACTAGCAGTATATGACCAGATAGTTATTTTAGTAAAAAGGTATCATAGTTTGTAGTCGGTGGTGATTTGAGTATGGAAGAAGAAGAACGACGAGTTATTACAATTCAATACAAGAACAATATGCCGCTAGTCTGTGTTGGCCTCATAGACGCGGGCAGTAATAAGAAAATTGTTGTCGATGCACATCTCGATTTTGCTTCATCAAAGACAATTATTCCCACATATATTGCGAATGAGATGAATCTGTCATTTGCCGGAAGCGATGAGACAGCAACAGGAGCAGGCATAATACATATTCCTTACTATGAGGTTTCAATAGAAATTTTCGGCAAAATCTATGACAGCGTCCATGTTGGGTGCCTCGATCTGCCAGAGCGCACGCCAGCTAAGGCACTGGTAGGTCGAGATATACTTGACGATTATAGAATATGCCTAGATGGAGTAAAAAAAGAAATGAGAGTATGGTAAAAATCTTTCTTCTTATAATTGGTTTTTGAATCCAATATAGATATCATAAGTGACTGATTATTCAGAGACGTTCAATGCAGCTTCCTTTGATTGTTCTTCAGCGGAATTTGACGAGATTCTTGATGGTTCCTTGGGATGTCATTATTATGTTCTATTGCTTCGCCTTAATGGGATCTATCGCGATTTCATTATTCCCCAGCTTAGAAGGCCCAGAATTTTCTACTCTAATTTAGAGAGAATAAGCAAGTGACAAGAGCTATAAAATAGCCTGTTTAATAATAGGGTGATAATGTTAAAAATAGCGCGTTCGCATAAATTGCGAGTTGCTAAAGGACAAAATTGCAATAGTCAGCAGTGCCACAGGAGTAGAGAGAGTGATAATAAACATTGCTTCAACACTGGCAACTGCAGGCCACATGGTAGGTGCTCCTTATAGAATTGAAAAGTCCGGAGTAATCGCAATAACAAAGCACATTGCATTGGAGTATGGCGAAAAGAATATTAGAGCATACACACTGATGCTTGACAACATCTCTGCTGAAGCTATCTTTGCCTCAATGACTATGACTGAAAGGAAAAACGGGGCAACGGAGAATTCAGTGAAACGATGGAGCGACCCAAGAGAGGTTGCCACTATAACTGCAAGTGTGGCTAGAGAGGACTTTGCATTGCCCACTGGAAACACAATAGTTATAGACGGAGAGACAGTGATGCTATAATGTTTTTAGATAAAGATAAAGACCAAGACTTAGAAAAGTTAGCAGAGCAGGAACAGACGCTTCCACGAGAAATAGAGGAAAAGAGGCGCAAGGGGACTCTGCGAACAGGCTATACCACGGGCACCACTGCAGCTGCCGCAACAAAAGGAGCATTGTATGCCCTCATCAACGGCAAACCAATCGAACAGGTGATCGTATCGTTACCAAAGGGCAGAACTGCTACCCTCAAGATCGCATGGACAAAGAACGAAAGTGATGGCAAGGTCACTTGTGCAGCGATAAAAGATGGTGGCGATGATCCAGATGCTACCCATGGCGCAGAGATATGCTCGACCGTCTCCTTCAGCAAAAATGCAACTCATATTAGCATCGACGGCGGTAAAGGAGTAGGCAGAGTAACAAAGCCAGGCTTAGGTCTTGAAATTGGCAAGGCTGCAATAAATCCCACGCCCTTAAAGATGATCGAGCAGGCAGTTCGTGAGGTTGCTGGACATAAGCTGGAAAAGCAAGGTGTTGACATATTAATTTCTGTTCCAAATGGAGAAGAAATTGCCAAAAGGACAGATAATCCACGCCTTGGAATCCTAGGCGGTATCTCGATACTTGGCACTACCGGCCTAGTCCTTCCATACTCTACTGCATCATTTGCTGCTTCGATAAGACAAGGCCTTGACGTTGCGACCGCTATGGGTGCTGATGCTGTAGTCCTTACCACAGGGGGAAGGAGTGAAGACTTTGCAAAAGATCTCTTCAAGTTGCCAGACCACTGCTTTATCCAGATGGGTGACTTTGCCGGCTATTCAATAAAGCAATGTGCTAACAGGATAACCATAAGACAGGTGATTATTGCCGGCTTTATTGGTAAGCTGACCAAAATGGCGATGGGTATCAAACAGACTCATGTAGCCGGCTCCCATATTGATATGGAATTCATGGCACAGCTTGCGGCTGAATGTAAAGCTCCTCAAAATGTCATCGAAGAGATCAGCAGTGCAAATACCGCAAGACATGTTTCAGAGATAATTAAGAAAAACAATATTGAAAACTATTACGACTATGTGTGCAAAAAGGTGTCTGAACAGATGCGTGAGCATGCAAGAGGTCAGCTTCAAATCGAAGTCATATTGTTTGAATTTGATGGCACGGTAATCGGCAGGTATCCAAAAAAAATTGAGGATCATCATTATTGATTTTTAGGCTGCTGTTTGAAGATCAGCTATAAGATCTGAGGAAAAGAATCCTACTAGAGTATGCTAATACAACTTATTTGCCTTCACCTAAGAGGCTTGCGCTATAAGTCTGAATGTCTATGCTAATGCGATTTTATCGATAAGATATTGATCAAGCAGAGACACATCATTTCTTGATTTGAGCGTCGCTATGCTTGTTGAAAACTCTTGGTCTCCTGTGGAGTACCTTTGGCTCTTTGCAGGTGTTTGTTTGAAAGGATGACGTCTATCTATTTTCCCTACCGCTTTGTCCTCGGGTCAAAATTCCAGCCGGAAGTTTCTCTATCAATTCTGCGTGTTATAACTTAACGGTGCAACCTTAAGTTGCAACTTGGGTTATGGTCTTTTTCTTTGATGCAAAGGATATCCCAAGAGCAATTAGGTAAATCAGGATCCCAAGGACCATTGCTAGAGATGAACCGAACATTATTCCGAGTGCTATGGCAAGCACTGCTCCCAAGACAGAGAATGCGCCGTTAACTGCCCACATCCATGGTATGTAATCGGGTCTGTGAACCTTTAGCAAACGCATGCCAGTGGGAAGGGGCATCCCCATTAGAAATCCGATGGGAGCAAGAATAGCAATACTCACTGCGCCTTTGACCTCAAAAGGTTCTGCGATGGTTGAGTATATTATTGGAGGTAGGAAAAGGACGTATAATATACCAAACGCGGCAATGCCTCCTATTACAAATACTAGGTTTTTCATATTGTTCTTTGCAATTCTTGAGCTAAGCAGACTGCCTGCTCCGCTTGATATAAGCAAAGTAAACAACAATAGCGCAAAAGTCATTGTAGGATTGCCCATCAAAAGGATGAGCTTTTGCAGGAGTGCTAGCTCTATCAATATGAAGCCCATGCCTAGGGCTGCAAAATATGGTATCACCGTTGCAATTCCAATATCCCTTTTTTTTGTATCAACTTCTTTTTCTCCTCTTCTTTGCCTCATCCATACAAAAGGTACGAGCAAAAATATTGCTACAATCCCAATGCTGGCATAGAGTAGTACTTCTACCGCTTGAGGTAATGGCTTCTCAAATGATAAGAAATATGGATTATCATCCGTTACTGGATACACCTTTGTTTCGAACATATCATAAAACTCGTCAAGGCTAACTTCTCCGCTAAGAAGGTCAGAGTAAGGCTCTCGCATTATTTGTCCAGGGACCAAGATAGGCTTGTAGTCATATTGGGTAAAGGATTGTGAGAGGAATCTAATCTCTTCGTCAGTAAAAGGGGACTTTGAAAAGATGACCATTGTTACACTTGGATCTTGAGAATATGAATCAGAGGTTGCCATGATTAGGTGCCTGTAGAGCTGATCCTGTGGTATCCCAT
Organism: Nitrososphaera sp.; assembly: GCA_035253605.1. Taxonomy (GTDB): domain Archaea; phylum Thermoproteota; class Nitrososphaeria; order Nitrososphaerales; family Nitrososphaeraceae; genus Nitrososphaera. Next base: position 14,375 of record DATFBV010000089.1, on the reverse strand, counting down.
TTTGTTCAAGCAGTTTAGCATATGTACTGATAAACCTCGGGGCATCGATCAGCCACCTGACTGTAACAATCTTGCCTCTTTCAGTTAAGTGATCGTAATATTGCTGAAATCCTTCCAAGGTGTACAGAAAGTTTTCTGAAACGCTTAGGCCGCCTGAGGATACGGATGCCCAAGTATCGACAAACGGCACGTAAATAATGTCATACTTTTCAGAAGAGCGGGTTATGAAGCTTCGTCCCTCATCTACGTATGATCTTACATATTCATGAGAATACACGTTTCCAGCCCTATCGCCATAGCTTTTGACAGTTTCATAGATTATTGGGTTTATCTCCACCGATGTGATATCTTTGCTCCCGCTCACCAATGATGCAACTACGTCTCTTCCGCCGCCAGATCCGATCACAAGAACCTTGGGATCATGCATCATTTTGAAAGGTAGGTACTGCATCCAAGTAGAAAGCTCTTGTCTGCTTTCAGTGTTGCCGTCCCACGATATAATGTTGGTCCCAGCTCCGCCGTCGATAAAGACCTTTGCTACAAGTCCCTCACCACCAGCACCTCCCTCGACTACATCTATTCTAGAAAATGAGTTCCATTCTGTTTTGACTATTTTTGATCCAGGATGCTCACGTAGATATATTGGTAGGTCCTTCTGAGCTGTGGGATCTGTTGGTATTGCAAAGATCTGCGTAGCATGATTAAGGAAAATAAGTGATATGGCAAATCCTACAAAGATAAAACTCACAGCAGTCTTTTTTGTATTCTTTGCGATCCTCGAAAATATAGTGCCACCCATCGCTGATATTAAACCAACTATAAGAGTCGCGCCTTCACCACCTATGAGCACCAAAAACAAGACTACCAAAAGAGCCCCAGCAGAAGCACCAATTAAGTCGGCAGCATATAGCCTTCCAGCCACAGAGGCAAATGCATTGAATGCAGCAGATATTATGATTCCCACTAAAAAAAATGGCACAGAAAAAAGGATCATAAACAATGGGAGGTAGATAACCTGTGAAGCGAGCGCGTGCATGACAAAAAGAGTTATGGGGATAAAGATAGTTATGCCCCATGCAGAGTATATAGTTAGGTTCTCAGCCCACTTACCTTTCAGCTTATTTACGCGGTGGTGAACGACTAGACCTGAGGCTCCAAGGCCTACAAGTGCCACAGATACTGCTACAAAAGCAAAATGATACCATATGGCTGCAGAAAATATCCTTGTAATCGAGACTTCAAGTACTAGACCAGATAGAGCTATAAGGAATATTCCAGCAAACAACATCCTGCGGTTTACTAGAACGGGTATCGATTGCCAGCTTGCCATGCCTTTTGTTACTTAGCTCATGCTTTCTGTGAGTTTTAAAAACCTTATGAATGTCAATTATTTATTCTGATTGCGACTTCGCTTCCCTCGTAGTTTTCTATCATGCTGGTGTAAGGGTATAGGCCTAAATCAAACTTAGTCACTCCACCTCTGAATGACGCAATTGTGCTTGTATTACTATAGAGCTCATGAAGCAGTTGATTGTTTTCATTTCCAATATCAAGTCTAAATCTAGGATCGTCTATTAGAAGAACCGTGCTTTTAGCAGTATCTATAGGGAAATAAATCATGTCCCGATAATCGGAGAATATATTATTTCTATTGAATACATATTTGAATATCCAGGAATGAATTGGGTTTGAAATTACGGTTGGATTTCCGGTGGCACCGTCTTCCCTTGCATCCAAATAACTAGCAACATAGCCCATAGATTCAATCTGAGCAGATGTAACATCTGTCGCAATAAGCAGTGTAGTACTAGTCAGTCCAAAAATAACGATTGATGAAAGTATCGCAACTGAGAGGGCCTTTTGTCTGATTTTTTTGGTCTTTTCTATTATGTCAATTAGCAACTTTGCAGCACCTATACAGAGTGCCGGCAATACTGGAATCCAATAGAAGAAGTTAGTATATCCCACGGCAGCAAGGAATGCTATGAATGGAAGCACCCACAAAAGAAGGAAATAGTCTCTTCTTAGAAGGGAATAAGCTAGGCCACCAAATCCCGCTGCAAAAATGAAGGGATCAGTAATTGCTAAAAGGAACACGATCCAAGGCAGGCCAGCATTTTCTCTGTTTATTTGCCAAAGCACATCATTTGTCCATGAGTTAAATGCACCAGCGAGTATACTTTGAGCAGGCCAAATTAGCGGGATCAGGATCACAGGGACAAACCATGTTCCAAGTGATTTTAGGCTTCTATTATTATTCCGGTAGATGAGGAAAGCTACCAACGGGATCATGGTAAACGCAGGAATCTTTGTAAAAATGGCTATGCCTAGGAATACACCTGACAGCACAATTAAAATATTATTTTTGTTGTTATTTTTTTCTGACGTTGATTTTGTAGTATAAACTGCAAGTAATATTGAAAAGAGAAGGAACGGCAGGAGAATAGAATCCAACAATATCATTCTAGTAAACCATGTTACAGGCATCACTGCAAACAGAATTGAGGCAAATAATGCAACATTTCTGTTATACATACGCTCTGAGATTTTGTAGACGAGAAAAGTATCAATTACTGCCAATATTCCCATTAAGACTCTGGGAACTTCATACAGTGACTCTATAGAATGCTCATCTGTAGAAGGATTTAATGATTCTGGATAACCAATAACCTTTAGCACACCCCCCAGAAAGATTTGTCCAAAAAAGGGGTGATCATAATAATACGCCTCCTGGGGTCCAAGACCTTCCATGACATGCATGGCTCTTCGCATATAGACTCCCTCATCATAGAAAAAGTTGGGAAAGCCGACAGGGTTCCACAAGTGAGTATAAGCAGATAATGCTAAGGGTATCAAGACGAGGGACATTGACACAGAGTATGCCTGTTTAGAGAGAAGACCCAAACTCCTATCTCATCAAGAATACATGAGTCTATTATCGTTTGCTGGCATACAAAGGATTATTTCCCTTTTATTTCTGCTAATATTGCCTTATGGTTATAAAAATGGCTATTGTCGCCATCACCAGGCATGGCATCGAAATAGCCCGCAGGATAAAAAAAAGAATGCCGGAAGTGGAGATATATGTACCAGCAAAGCATAATGATGGTGGCAATGATGTTTTCTGGTTTTCAGAGCAAAGCACGCAGCTCGTAGGAAAACTTTTCAAGAGTTACGATGCATTGATCTGCATTTTTTCACTTGGAGCCGTCATCAGAATGGTGGCTCCGCACCTCATTGATAAAAAGAGCGATCCTGCTGTGCTAGTCATCGATGACAGAGCAAACAACGTCATAAGCGCACTCTCAGGACATCTTGGAGGAGCAAATGCACTTGCAAGAATAGTAGCCTCATTTCTTGGCGCACAGCCAATAATAACAACTGCCGCAGATGTCAACGAGACCATCGCGGTTGACCTTGTAGGAAGAGAGTTTAACTGGATAATTGAGAATTTTGAGAATGTGACCAAGGTAAGCGCATTCATGGTCAATGAAGAAAAAATTGCCATATATCAAGACGCAGGGGAAAGAAATTGGTGGCATGCCCCGCTTCCTGGAAATGCTACCATCGTAGACAACATTGATAAAATAAAATCGCAGGAATTCAAGGCAGGGCTTGTAATTTCTGACAGATTAGTTTTAGACCAAACTATCCTAGGCAAGTCGGTTATTTATAGGCCCAAGTCCCTGGTGGTTGGAATAGGCTTGCACTGGGACACAAGCAAACAAACAATAAAATCGGGCATAGATACAGTTTTGAAAGAAAATGGGCTCTCGTTTAAAAGCATCAGGAACCTTGCATCAATTAACCGCAAAGCAAAAGTAAAGGGACTTGAAGAGTTCTCCATAGAGCATGGTATACCAGTGGAAATCTATGACAAAGATAGACTTGCATCGGTGGACGTGCCAAACCCATCAACAACCGTACAAAAGTTCGAAGGAACGTCAAGTGTGTCTGAAGCCTCGTCACTTCTCAGTTCGAAGGGCCAGCTTATAGTGCCAAAGCAAAAGCTTCCCCCTAACCTCACACTTGCTGTATCACGAATCCATTATCAATGACAGAGTTATACAGATTTTGTACTTACCTACGATCTTTTATCTATAAATAGGAGATTTATCCGGGATTGATTAATTAATTTTAAATATGAGTTCTCCCTATTATAATTCTGATAGCGAATGTCTGAGCCAGTAATACATCGCTGGGACCGTGTTATACACAAGAATGTACGTGCCAAGGACAGAATTGATATTGGAAACGTCATTTCCGAATCAGGCGAGACATTTACCGTGATGCAAGGTGCCAAGAGGGAATACAATATTCCGAAGTCTGCAGTTGAAGCTTTTGATGGATCAGAACTTTACCTTTCGATAGCGTATTCTGAAGTTTTAAAGTACAAAGTCGCGTAGCCAATACTCAAGATTTTTTTTGAATCTGGCAACCCAAGGTACTGTATACGAAATAAATACGTCAAGCAACATTGGTTGAAAATGCAAACAGGAAGAAAAGCCCATAATAACTATTGATTGCCGCTCGTTCCCTATTGACTGTATTAATCTTAAATGTCAAAAAATTATTATCAGTTTTGTGAAGTTTTGAAAAAGAGTCCGTGTGTGCGTTCATATACACAAGCTCCATGATACTAAGGGCGGCTCAATGAAAGATATTTTTACCCGCCAAATTATCTGTGCATATATACACAGTTGAAGAAGGCGCTTTTGATAGTAGATAGAGGAAGTAAGGAGCCGGACGTAAGGTACGAGCTCGAACAGATTTGCTTCTTAGCAAAGCAGCGGGCAGACTACGACCATGTAGGTTATTCGTTCCTCGAGGTATTACCACCGTTCATTCCTGAAGGAATCAGCCAATGCATGGCAGCGGGGACGAATTTTATCACTGTGATGCCATATTTTCTGTACCCTGGAATGAAGTTGAAAGACACTGTCAAACAGAGTGCCAAGATAAGTAGAGAGAAGAACCTGAACCTTGTGATAACAAAGCCGCTCTCCTACCATCCAGTGATGGTGGAATTAATAATTGACAGGATAGATGAGCTGAAAAAGGTCAGATGCATCAGTCTACCAGACAGGGAATGTGATGTGGTATTAATAGGTCATGGAAGCAGCGACAAGAATGCTCATGACGCGTTTGTTCATGCGGCAAACGCTATCGCACCGTACTATCGTAATGTTGAATTTTGTTTTCTTGAACTTGACCGGCCAAATATTGAAGGTGGCATAGGCCGGGCTGTTGCAGGGAATCCACAGGTGGTACTAATTGTGCCATACTTCTTGCACAAGGGCGCACATATCAAAAGAGATGTGATTAAGGACCTAAATGCCGCCCTCGACAAATACAACTTCAAGAATGCCTATATGGGCCAGCACCTAGGAGTTGACGAAAAACTGGTCGATATCATTATAGAAAGAGCAAGAGAGGTTGAGAAACGGTTTGGCCTCTAAGGACGACAATTCCGCCTACCAGAATCAATATAGCGGAACTGCCGTGGGCAGGGCCATGTCACAAAAGGCTTTTGACATCGAAAAAAGAAGTTTTGAGATCATTGAATCAGAGATAGGTAAACATGAGTACAATGAAAACGAATGGGTCATTGTAAGACGTGTTATACATGCAACAGCAGACTTTGATTTTGCATACAAGCAAAAAATCATCTTCCATAAAGAGGCCATTGACTCTGCTTTCAATGCTCTCAGAGAGAGCTGCACTATTGTTACAGATGTAGACATGGTGCTTGCTGCAATAAGCAAGAAGTCGATAATTGAGCTAGGTCTCAAAGCGGTATGTTACATCTCTGATCCTACGGTGGCAGAACAGGCACGCATATTGGGCAAGACAAGATCAGAGACTGCCATGCGGCGCGCTGCGAAGGATATGGACGGCGGTATTGTTGCAATAGGAAACGCTCCTACAGCTCTGTACGAGGTGATCAGTATGGTAAGAGAAGGCATCACAAAACCAGCTCTTGTAGTTGGGATGCCGGTAGGCTTTGTATCTGCGGCTGAATCAAAAGAAGAACTTGCTAAAATGCATAACCTAGCTTTTATAACAAATGTTGGAAGGAAAGGCGGTAGCCCTACTGTGTCCTCAATAATAAATGCCATAATGTTGCTCTATCAGAGCAAAAAGTCATCTACGTGAAAATCTGATACAAGACTGCACCATCCTCTCGGGCAATTTCCTGTTTGCAAAATGCAGGTGCATGTAGGCTGCCAGACTATTATCATTTATGACAAAGCCATCCTGATTGCCCGTAATTCCTCTGCCTTTCTTCATTGAGTAGGCAAACCGCGAATCACCTGCTATATTTTCAATTGAAGAATAATGGAATTCATGGCCTCGAAGACGAGTATTGCCAAATATCGGACCGTTGCACTGTGCATCAGTATAGTTTAGGGTCAGCCTGCCAGTCATTACCGTGTCGGCTTCTATGATGCCAGCCATCTTCCTTGCTTTTTTCTCTCCCTTGTAGCCACTTATCGACCGAGTTAGATACATCAGTCCTCCACACTCAGCATAGATCGGCATACCTTCATCGCTTGCCTTCCTGACCGACCTCGCCATTGATCCGTTTTTCTCAAGTCTATCTGCAAGCACCTCCGGAAAACCTCCTCCAAGCATTAATCCTTGAACCCCATCTGGCACTTTTTGCTCTCTTGTCGGGCTAAAAAAAACAAGCTGTGCTCCGCTGCTTTTCAAAGCAGTAAAATTGTCCGTGTAATAGAAGTTGAAAGATTCGTCAAGGGCTACAGCAATGCTTGCTCTAGATGGCTGCTGTGGAAGATCACGAGCGTCAGGAAGTGGAGTCATCCTACATAAACTCACCACTTTATCGAGGTCAATACATTCTGCAACGTATTTTGCTGTATGAGTTATCATCTTACTTTTAGTCGCTTTCAATTCTAATGCAGGGACCAGTCCAAGGTGTCGCTCATCCATTTTGATTTTGCTATTACGAGCAATTGTCCCTACTACTGGAACCTTGACTACCCCTGCAAGAGCTTCAGTAATGTAGTTAGCATGCCTTTCTCCTGCAACATTGTTCAGGATAACAGCTGCTATGCGAAGTTTTCTATCAAAGTGCAAAAAGCCTAGTATAATAGCGGCTATTGATCGTGCTCCCTTGCCTGCATCAACTACTAGTATTATAGGTGCATCTAAAATTTTGGCTACATGGGCTGTGCTGGCAAAGTTACTCTTACCAGACATTCCGTCAAATAATCCCATTACTCCTTCTACTACTGCGATATCTGCGTCTTTACATGCTGATGCAAAGCAATCAAGCACTCCCTGCCTGCCCATCATCCACACGTCAAGATTGCGCGAATCCCTCTTTGTTACAAGATTATGATAAGAAGGGTCGATAAAGTCTGGACCGACCTTGAAGGGTTGAACTCGCAGGCCTCTTTGTGTGAGTCCATGCATGACACCTACCGCAACTGTAGTCTTACCGACTCCGCTTGTAACTCCTGCAATAACTATCCGCGATACGTGCATTAAAGATTGGTTATATTTTGATGTTAATTTTAGTTTTTAGTATTGATACAGCTCAAATCTGGTGTTACATCTTATTGTTTGGCAAATAGAGTAATGGAGAGACATGCTTGACAACTTTATGCCAATTCCAAAACGGAATGCACTTGGCTGAAAGTTTGTCGTCAACAAAAGAATAGCATCTGTTATAGACACACTGCAGGCTTTATTTTAGAAATCAACAACATAGATAAGAACACAACAATCAATCTATGACAAAGAGACAAGAAAGAATTCATTCAAGGGTTCCTTATGTAAGATACATTAATGAATATATATAGTTAAAATGCTAGATTGATTTTTATCCTGATACATTTTATCTTTTGATGATAGATGCTAGAAAGAGGCCTTGTAATTGTGTACACTGGAAAAGGCAAGGGCAAGACTACTGCGGCGCTCGGGATCGTATTGCGTGCAGTAGGCCACGGATGCAAGGTCGTTATGATCCAGTTCATCAAGGGTGAGTGGTACTACGGTGAGCTCACAAGCTCAAAGAGGCTTGAACCCGAGTTTGAGATGATAGCAGCCGGTAGAGGATTCGTTGGCATAATTGACGATGACCATCCAATCGAAGACCATCAGAGAGCAGCGAAGGAGGCAATTGCAATTGCGAAACAAAAAATTGCTTCTGGTATATATGATATCATGATATTGGATGAAGTAAATTATGCCGTAAAGCTGAACCTGATATCGCAGCAGGACATTTTAGATGTCATAGCCGCGAAGCCTGAAAAGACCAGCCTCGTCTTAACAGGCAACTATGTTCCTCAATCTGTCGTCGCTGTAGCAGATTTGGTCACTGAAATGAGGGAGATCAAACACCCTTATCAAAAAGGCATAAAGGCAAAAAAAGGAATTGACTTTTAGCACTTGTGATAGATATGGCATTTCATTCACAGGATAGTAAATCAGAATATAAGAAACTATGAGCGAGTATATGCATTTAACTAACTAATATGTGGGTTGCCGGCAAAAACTTGCTGATATGTGTTGTAGAAAGAATACACATTGGCTTTTTGGCTCCGGATTCTAACAGTTATCCTGACTAGGAAAAAGAATTTTCCAACAATTAAATATAACTACATAATGTAAACCAAACGATCAGCATACACATTAAAACGTCGTACCAGACTTAGACTGTCACCGACAAATGCGAGGTTCAGATAAATACAGCTGTTTATCCTCAGATACTTTATTGTTTTTAAAATGAAGGTTAAGACTATATGTATATAAAAGGTCTACAAAAAGACTTGCCCCTTCGACCGATTCTAGCAGTAAGAGCGGATACAACGTTAAAAGTTCAGGCATAATCTTAAAGTATGCTATCTGCTACGTGTCTATCATAATTATAAGATGACTGCTACCGACGAGATTCAGAGGCTTCCTGAAGAAGGAGAGATCATAATTGCCACAGTTAGGCAGGTGACAGGACATGGAGCATATGTCACACTAGACGAACACAATAACATGACAGGCTTTCTCCATATCTCCGAGATTACAACTGGCGGGATTAGAAATATCGAGCGCTATATCCGACCAAAGCAAAAAGTGGTTCTAAAAGTAATCAGAGTTAACAAGGTAAGGGGCGAAGTGGATACTTCGCTAAAACAGGTCTCGGGCGAGGAACGCAAGTCCAAACTTATAGAAGTTAAAAAGAATGATAAAGCAACGACGTTCTTGGATTTCATTAAGTCAAAACTAAAGCTGACCGACGAAGCTGTTAAAGAGATAGAGGACAGCTTGATCCAAAACTACGGTTATGTATACGATGCTTTCGAAGCTATATCAAGGAAGGGGCCAGATGCCATCCAGAGTATAGACCTCTCACCTGATATAAAGAAGGCAATTGAGAAAGCAAGCAAGAGGATCCCCATCCCGGTTGTAGAAATTAGTGGCATAATGGAGATAACATCAAAAAAGCCAGATGGCATTGAAATCATCAAGAATACACTTGCCAAAGCGGAGGCAATTAAAGGCAATGCAAGTAGTGGTATAACCTACATCGGGGCACCTCGCTACAGGATCGTAGTGACTGCTGAGAACTTCAAAGTGGCCGAAAAATTTATGAATAACACAGTTGAAAAATTGCAGGCAAATATCGAAAAGCAGCATGGTACATTTAGTTTTGTGCGCCAAGACTCAAGAAAGTCTCATACTCTTCAGCAGGTATAGAATGAGAGATGAAGCACCTTGTACGGAAGTGCCCTTCCTGTGATACGTATACACTCAAAAACCACTGTCCAAAATGCAACTCTAGAACAATAGATCCCCATCCGCCAAAGTACTCGCCTGATGATAAGTACGTTCGCTATCGGATAGCAGACAGGTATACGCATAATCCTGAAGAGTTATAAGTAAACTAACGACAATTCTGTCCGGATGAACTTTGCAATCGCCGGTGCCGGAGTCGCCGGCAGTTATCTTGGCAATATGCTTCAAAAGCGAGGTCACGATGTCGAAGTCTTTGAGGCTTCTAAAAAAGAGAATCATTGGCCCGTCTGCGCTTGGGGTGCATCTAGGCACATGCTTGAGAGGTTCTCTGACGAAGCTGGCCTCGACTTTAGCAACTATATTTTTCATGTCGGACGACAGCTCAAGATAGAGTTACCAAACAACAATGAAGAATTTCTTGAGCTTAAAGGCCTCGTGACATATAACAAGCACAGTTGGGAAGCTGATCTGCTGAAAGAAATTAAGGTGAATTATGGTGCAAAGATTACTCCAGGAGCTCAAACCTTGGACAAATACGATTTCATAATTGACTGCACTGGGCTACATCGCTCGCTTCTGCCTAGGTCAGGCCAGGATTTCTTGATACCTGCCTATGAATATCTTCTTGAAAATGTAAAGGGAGCAGAGGATTTTTATGTGATCGGTTACAAAGGTGCTAAAGGATATTTCTGGTACTTTCCCTTAGACGAAAGTCGAGGCTACATGGGTGCCGGAGACATTGAGAAAAAATATTTCGGCATTGAAGCATTTTTCAAGCAGCACCCTGAAGCGACAATTGTCAAAAAGATAGGCAGGCCCATTAGGCTTGCACCATCAAAGCGTATGGAGCCATTCTATGATGGTAACATCATAGGCGTGGGTGAGTCGATTGGTTGTGTTTTCCCGATGCTGGGCGAGGGAATAATTCCGTCATTGATCTGTTGTGATATATTCTTAGACGTTCTCGATAGAAGCAATGGGAGATTTGATTTCAAGGAGTATCGAAAGAAGGTGCTTGATACCTTTGGTTACTATGACGACGTTTACAGGATTGTAAGACTCAAAATGGACGGGAAGCTAAAGACTGTTCGGCACATTAATCTTATGATGAGCATGTATCGGAATATGAAAAGAGAGGAAAAGCGATTTGGGTTTGAGATCAGCCTCGAAAAGATGACTCGCCTTGTAAACGCTTTATAGTCGCATGGATTATATATAAAAAAATAACTAGTGCAACCTAGATCAGCAAGAGTGTTTTTGCGACACGTACGTCATATCTACTGCCTTCTTGGCTCTATCAATGGCAAGATACATCTTAATTGAGCTGACCAAATGTTCATCTGACCTCAGCTGGCCTACCACAGCCTGCTGTATAAGCATCTCGCTGTTTCTTTCAAGGCTTCTTCCTATCTAGGCTTTATTCTCTGACACATAAACAATAACTGAAAAAAGTCTTGTTGCCGCCTTAGATTTAATTGTGGATACAATCTCCTTTTTCAAAGTTAGCTTTCTTGCAAGCGGAAAGCAAGTGACGATAATAGTCTTTGTCATATGTATATCAATCAGGGTCATACCGGAGCTTGCGGCCTACCCTCATCCTATAGGATATGACGTTGTTAACTACTATATCCCAAAAGTTGCAAGTTTTCAGGAGAACTGGAGTACAATATCGAAGCAATTTCCATTATACCTCACTTTTCTTTACTCTTTGAGCACCGCAACTGGGCTTTCACCACATGCCGTAGTTACATCTGTAGCTGTAGCGATGGCTGGCGTTTTTGGCTTAGGTTTATTTTACACTGGAAGAACTATGCTTAACCTTCCAATAAACCAAAGTCTCTTTTTGGCTACGTTCACTGTTCTTCAGATGTCAGTACTTCGAACTTTTTGGGATCTCCACAGAGATGTCATGGCACTGGCAGGCATGTTGTTTATCTTTTGTCTTCTTGGCAGAAATGACACAGGCTGGAAAGTACTTTCAATAACGCTAGCATTGACAGCGATCACCGTAGCTGCAGACAGAATGATAGGAGCACTAGTGTGCATCTCGCTTGCAGCCCATTTGATTATCACCAGACGTAAGGATGTAGCTTTGGTTGCTATTCTTGCCATAAGCCTATTCTCCATCTTAATGATTTCAAGCCATCCGCTAGCTTATCCTAACGCTGAAACAATCACAGCTGAGACATCAGAGATTAATACACTTGAATTTTACAATCAAGAAAACCTTCTTGTCTTTTTTCTTGTGGTAAACTGCTTAGTCGCTGCCCCTGCAACAATTGGCTGCTTTTACATGCAAAACAAGCTGCTCAAAATTCCATTGGTTGTTTCTCTTGCAGGGTCATTCTCATGGCTAGTATTTCCAGAAAATAATTTGCTTGCTGCTGATAGATGGATAGTCTTAGCAGGGATTTTTTTCTCCATCTTCGCCGGCTATGGCTGCCTGCGGCTTGTCAACAAGTTCAAGTCTAATCTATCCGCGATAGTTGCCTGCTCGATAATTGCAGCATTCGCTGTAATAGGCTTGGCCTACGCACTAATGCCATACGACAGGCCATTCATCCTGTATGGCGCTGTACAAAATTACATCACATACTTTGCCCCTGTGACAATGCAGTTTAATTCACTCGATGTACAAGATAATATCAATCTATTATTGGCAATTGCACACATAAATGAAAACACTGAGCATAATGCTATTATTGTGGGCGAACCACAGTGGCGAGGCTTCATGGAATTGTATCTCGGAGATGACAGGATATATCACTTCTCAAACGAACCCTTGGCTCTTGCTACGCTCTTGGAGCAGCAAGGTCACCAGGTCTATTTGATCGAGGCAGAAGGAAATCAGGAGACAAGTTTTAGAATTGAAAGTTTTCAGAAAGATATAGATCTTGAGGCTATAACACACACAGGCGTCACTTATGTCCGCTAGTCCATCCAATAACAACGATTCTGCATTTTCTCATGACAATCAAAACCCAAGATCACGCTGGCTAGCTAGCAGCGACTTATTCATAACCTGGATGTGGAATTCTTAAGGAGTGACGAATCCTGATACGGAAATATCAACCGTACCTACTTTCGAGGTCTACAAACTGATCTAGATTCATAAACTGGTTAAAGTCTTTGAAGGTGACCATAATGTTGCGAGCCTCTTTAGTCGTGCCAGTATTCTTTAACTCTGTGAGCACCTGTTTCATTGCAAATGTGGCGCTGTAGATTGCTGAAAGAGGAAAAACTGCGATCTGGTAACCTAGGTTTAGAAGCTCGCTTGCAGATAGGTTTGGGGTTACTCCATCCTCTATCATATTTGCAACCAAGGGCGCGTCTATTTCATCAGCCACCTTTTTCAACTCTTCAACTGAGCGAGGCGCCTCTACAAATATGACGTCAGCGCCAGCCTTTCTGTAAGCTTTGCCGCGCTCGATTGCTTCCTCAAGTCCTATTGGGGCACGAGCGTCAGTTCTTGCAACAATGATAAAGTCTTTGCTTTGTCGCGCTTCTATGGCTGCCTTGAGCTTAGGTATGTATTCATCCTTTGGTATGACATCTTTACCTGTCATATGACCGCATCTCTTTGGCCAGACTTGATCTTCAAGAAATATACCTGCAGCACCTAGGCTTTCAAGGTCTCTAACAAGGCGCCAAACATTTAGAGGATTGCCATACCCTGTGTCAGCATCAACAAGCACGGGGACCCTTACTGCTCGGATTATCCTCATAGCGTTCTCAACTGTTTCGCCTGAGTTTAACAGTCCAAAGTCAGGCATTCCAAGCAGAGCCGCAGACGAGCCATACCCTGTCTGAAACATTGCGTCAAAGCCCACATATTCCGCTATTTTGGCGCTAAGCGCGTCAAAAACACCAGGCAGCACAATTATCTTATTTCTATCCTCAAGCTGATCCCTCAAAGACAGACGTCTTTTATTATACATCAGTCTGAAATGAAGGGGCAGAATATTATATTAGCTTTCCACCGGCCACCCACCCGGGGTTATCAATTCCAAAAGATTGCCTGAAGGATCCCGAAAGTAAAGTGACCTCGTCTTACAATTCCATTTAACCTCTTTTTCTATTGCGATACCATTACGTGCCAAGAGCTCCTTGCACGGCTGATATTCTTGCTCTTCTATCTCCATAGCAAAATGAATACTGGATGGTGGGGTCATTGCTCCATGGGTAGGTAGTTTGCCGTTATTGGCACTAGTTCGTAGGGGATCGAATATCAACAACATGCTCTTGCCGGCCTTCAAGAAAATCAGCTTATCCTCTTCTTCTTGAATAACAGACAAACCAAGAATTCCTACGTAAAACTTTTTCATGCTTTCAAGATCCGAAGAATAGATGCATGTCTCAACGACCTTGTTTATTTTCATTTTTACTATTATTGCTGCTGCTGCTGCATCTTTGGCTCAATAGGCACGACGTCATAATTGCCGTCTTGATATCTAACAACGAATAACTGGCAACGTCTGCATTCGTATTGCTTGACAGGGGGGTCATGTAGAACAGAGCCATTAAGCCATATCATAATTGTGCCGCAGCTGGGACAATTCATCATAGAGGTGTAGGTTAGTTTAAGGGAAAAGAGTTAATATGTCTTATTGCCATCG
>DATFBV010000088.1:0-6354 GCA_035253605.1 Nitrososphaera sp. | reverse complement strand
GGCTTGCCATTTCCACCTGTGTCTTTGACAAAAAGAGATACGTTTTCCTCTACTGGTATCATCATAGCCATATAATGAAATACGATGCAAGCTTCTTTGTTTATAACAAATTAGTTCGATTTTTTGTCCTATCGTTCTGATACAATGCACTAACTTGATTTTTCATTAATCACGACTCCAATATGATACTATATACCCATCTATCAGTTCCGAGCCGCTACTGTCTCAATTCTTAACAAGCATAAGATAACGACTGTGTTAGGGGTAGTAGGCTTTTTGTCCTACATTTACCAAAAACAAGCTCAAAACAATACCGTACTTGTACAACAGTAAGAAGTGGACCGGGTGGGATTTGAACCCACGACCTCAGCAATGCCAATGCCGTATCCTACCGGACTAGACGACCGGCCCTGCAACAATTCAAGGTTTTGGAACGATATTAAAATGATACGTTTATGAGCAGTTCAAATGGATTATAAGGATAATGATAATATATAATGGATTACGACCAGCTCTCGAGTAATACTACCAAGAGGGCTCAGCAGTCTACACTTAAGTAATAAAAAGTACCACTCTCTCATCGTTCAAATAACGGATTCTCAATTTCTTTCATTACGACCTGTGTACTTGCATGTATATACTCCCTGCTAAAAGAGCAAGAAGAAAGGAAAGTTAAAAATATTCTCATCATATTCTAGGCCTCAGAATAATCATTCTTTGTTACATGCTTTTGGATAGCATCTCTTAATGCCTTAGTAACTGTTGCAAGAATTCTTGGATCATTTACCTTAGGTATGATGTAATCTTCCCTTAGATGAGTATCATTTACAATCCCTGCAATAGCATTTGCAACAGTAACAAGCATATCTTGGCTCAAGGTTTTGGCTCTTACATCAAGCAGAACCCTTAGAACAGATGGAAATACGACAGCGTTATTGATTTGATTTGGAAAATCTGATCTACCTGTAGCTACAATTCTTGCTCTTCCTTGCAATGCATCGGAAGGAAGTATTTCAGGGTCGGGGTTGCTCAGTGCAAATACTATTGCATCATGATTCATGGATTGTATCATTTGATGATTTAATATACCGCCTTTTCCAGATACACCAATAAATACATCCGCTCCTTCAATTATGTGCGCTAGGTTTCCAGTTAATTTCTTTGGATTAGTTTTTTGGCTTATTTCCAATTTGTATTGGTTCTTCGTGTCATCCTCATTGTTATCATTAACTCTGTCAATTGACAAAGCTCCTTTGCTATCTGTTACAATAATATCGCGGCATCCTGCCGCATATAAGATCTTAACTATACCGTATCCTGCAGAGCCTGCTCCTGCTATCACTAATTTTATTGCCTCTAGCTTTTTGCCTACTATTCTTAGGGAGTTTATCAGAGCTGCAAGGGTAATAACAGCAGTTCCATGTTGGTCATCATGAAAAACTGGGATAGATAGGATTTCTTGCAAACCTTCCACTATTTCCAACACCTTAGGCGACTCCATATCCTCTATGTTTATGGCTCCGAATATTGGTTCAATTTCTTTAACAAATCGAATTATCTCATCCTTGTTCTGAGTAGATATACAGAGTGGAAAAGCATTGATGCCACCTAAGATTTTGAATAGAACTGCCTTTCCTTCCATAACAGGAATTGCTGCCTCTGGCCCCACATTCCCCAAACCAAGCACTCTTGTTCCATCGCAGACTATAGCAACATTATTCCATTTTGATGTATAATCATATACCAATTCCTTATTGTTGCTTATTTCTTTTGAAGCATACGCTACACCAGGGGTATAAATCAAACCAAGAGTTCCTTTTTCTTCTTCAAAGAGATTTTCTACGGAAATTCTGCTTTGAATTTCTATTTTGCCTTTCAACATTCGGTGTAAGCTTATAGCCTCATCTTTTAGACTCAAAGCAATACCTCTATGGCCATAATCTATCTATGAGTTTCTATAATGAATGCAGAGTTAGACCCTTGTCGTAGTTTTTATACTTATTAAGACTTCCAATACTGAGAGAGAAAAAATAGGTATGCCCTCAGATCAAGATACAAATCGCCTACACAGTTTATGTAAAGGCGTTATTGCAAAAGATCCCTCCATCAGGTTTGCAGGAATAGCGAACCAGATGGGAAATCTAATTGAGGCAGCTTATAGAGAGAGTCTACAGCCTTTGATGGATAGGCAAGAGACTGAACATTACACCATACAGACGGTCTTACGTGCATCAACACGAGAAACTTTTGAGAACAAGATAGGCAAGCAACGGTATGCCATAGCTGTTTATGAAAAGTTGATTCGTGCAACGGTTCCAATTGTCATAACAGACCACCAGGACAATACAGACGAAAAGCGAAAAAAACAACAAGAGAAGCAGGATTCTAAATGGTTATACCTATTGGTATCATTTGATTTGAGTTCTGATGTCATATCGATTGTTGAAAATAAGATATTGCCACTAATTAAACAGTTTCAGAGAGATTCATTGGTTGCTTAGTAATATTATATTTCTTGTCCCACTCGACTTTTCAAAAAGTTACAAGGCAGCAGAAAATTAATTGACTGTTCATAGTTTACCGGGTCTTTCACAGATAATACTGTACATAAAATATCATGAGATAAAGCATATCATCAAAACTCATCTGACATCATATGCAAAAGATAGTGCGGATCAGATCGCCTCACATGCAGAGAAAAAGACATCGAAGGACAGACAGATTTAACGGTTTAGTAGTAGAAAAAACAGACAAAGTAGATCTAAATAGACTGAATAATCTGAAATTTTTTGAAGATCAATATGTGCATCATCAATAATAATCTAATGTAGTAATTATTTGTAGCCATACTAATATAGAATTATTATAATAGATGATGATTTTACGGAGATTATTCTATCATTACAACAACCTATTATTGGTAATTATATCGCCATCGCAGTTGTTGGCCGATCTTGTTACCATGTATGTTGCACCAATATAGCAGCAGCAGCAGCAGCAGAATATATAATCCCAATTATTATTATCCTAAATTACTAAGAAACATACTCGAAAAGATGGTAATATAGATTTATAGCCATAGGATATCGGATAACTGATACGCAAAGATGGTAGAATCAGGCGGCAAACGAATAGTTCTGACTGCGGACCGCAGTTTGATGACAAACTACAGGGGCAACTTCCTCTATGGCTTTATTGCATGTGGTCCCTATGAGCTTTTACCAGAATTTGTATTTGACAAGATCTTTTGTCCAAGTGTTGAGACTGACCCGAACACAGGAGAGGTCAAGACTGCACAATGCGGCTTGAGAAGGATCGAAGGGGCGCTTTTGAAGGAATACAGGCGTGACGAGATCCTTCTTGCCCACCCGGAGATGCTCGACAAGTGCGTTGGCCCAGAGACAAAGGTCGTCGGAATCAACGTCATGGATCCACTTGGTATGGCACCAGTGACGACAACAATGTCTCCAGAAAAACTCTCATACGTGGCCATGAAGTTTAAAAAGATGTGCGCCTCCATTATTCAGCTAAAGAAGAAATACAATTTCAAGGTAGTTGTTGGAGGTAATGGTTCTTGGGAGCTTGCCAAGCCCGACAGGATGAAGATTCACGGCATTGACACTGTAGTCATTGGAGAGGCAGACGAGTTGGCTCTCGATCTTTTCCACGACTTGGAGGCTGGTGATGCGCCAGAACTCTTGCATACCTTTGTCCGCAATATCGAAAATATCCCTATGATGCAAGGGCCGACGGTCAATTCCCTCATTGAGGCTATGCGTGGCTGCGGCAGGGGTTGCGACTTTTGTGATGTCAACAAGCGTTCAAAGAAGGACTTTCCACTTTCGAGACTACAGAAGGAGGCCAAGATTAACCTTGATTATGGTTTTGATTCCATCTGGCTACAATCTGACGAGATGTTGCTCTACGGTTGTGATAACAAGGACTTTATTCCAAACGCAGATGCCATCACAGAGCTATGGGGCGGCCTGAAATCTACAGGTGCACGCTTTGTTGGAACAACTCACATGACACTTTCTGCAGTTGCTTCTTCGCCCGATCTTATAAAAAAGATGTCTGAGATCAATGAAATGAATGTTGCTGGTGGCAGATGGCTTGCAACCAACCTTGGGGTCGAGACAGTTGCTCCAAGGATGGTCAAGAAGCACCTTGGTGTTAAGACAAAGCCGTTTCAACCTGAAGAGTGGGGTTCAGTGGTAAGAGAAGGCTGCAAGATACTCAATCAAAATAATTGGTTCCCTGCACTTACATTAATTATAGGATGGCCTGATGAGACACCAGACGAAACACAATACACAATCGATCTTATCGACGATTTTAAGCACATGAACATGCGCGGCTTGGTTGCTCCATTGCTTTATCAAGACTTTTCTGAAAAGAACTCGATGCACTTTGGCAACCTCAACGAGGCTCAGTTCACGCTATTCTGGAGGTGCTGGGAGCACAATCTGCGCGTCATAAACGACATTATCCCAATCATCATCAGGAACAAGACATACGGTCCAGCAATGAAGGTCTTTATGGCGGCTCTCATAAAGTCCGGCACTTGGGCAGTCATGAGATATCTGCGCGGTCTCTCAAAAGAATTGTTTAATGGACAAGTACCAGAAGACATAGTCGAGCGATACTCACGCAAACAGTCTGTGCCGGCTACTACTATGCCGTCACGACTATAGCAATTTTTTATTGTAAATTCTTGATCGCTTCCTCTGCAAGCGTTGCAACTTTGGGCGTCAGAACTACAAAGTAATTTTTGTCTGCACGCTCGACTGATGTCACGGGCCGGTATTTCTTTGTCGAAATGTCAAATTCTACAAGGCCTGAGTCTAGTTTTCCTTTAGTGTAAATCATCATCAGAATATCTCCTGAAAGTGGAGTCAATGGCACAAGAGAAAAGATGTATCCCTTGTACGAACTAATGGGCATGACTTGCTTCATGTATGGTGCAACAGAAACAAGATAGAGAAAAACATCCTCTACTGTAGCAAATTCTTCAAATTCAAACTTCATCATTCTAATCGCATTTTACCAAGATATAAGGCTTTAAAAAGGAAAGAGAGAGAATGATCAGCGATTAGCCGTACGATTCGAACTTGATATCGTAGCTTCCATCCTTTCTCTTGTTGCGCTCAGTGACAAAGCCTTTTGGAATCAAATAATCTAGCGCTCCGTCTATCGTTCCCTGCCAGCCACAGATGTAAAATGATGTGTTTTCTGGTGTCACCTTTTCACCTACAAGCTCCTCAAGGGGAGAGAGCTCCCTACCTGGTTTTGGCCTGAGGAATGACTCAACCCTGCCCTTCTGTCCGCTCCATGACCTGTTGAACCACTCCTGCGGCCTGCTGATGCTTGCGCGATAGCGGAAGTTCCACTTGTCACGGCCTTTATCAATACTCTCATCTTCAAGAGACACCAAGATATCCCTATAACCTAACTCATCGACATAACTTGCACCATGCAGGACGACTATTTCGCGCTTGCTTCCTATTGCCTTGAGGTGGAGGGAATACGATAGGAACGGAGCAAGGCCTGTCCCTCCGCCAATCAAAACCATCCTTCGATCGTCCGGCCTGCCGTCAGGAAGCTTCTCGTTTATTGTGAAAATGCCTGTAGGCTTGACCCACAATATTTCGTCGCCTTCCTTTTTGTTGAACAGCTCAGTTGTGAGCCTGCCAGGAACCGGCTTCCGTACCCAGCGTATGTATAGCTCAAAGCGCCTCTTCTGCTCCGGAGGTGATGCGATAGAGTAAGCCCTGCGGACTATTTTGCCTTCGCTTGGGATATGGAAGCCAAGCGTGACAAACTGACCAGCCTTAAAGTCAGGAATTGGACCATTATCTGGAGTAATATGGAAGACGCCGAGATCCTCCTTGATTATTTGGATATATGATAGCTTGGCTTTGTTGTCAACTACCATGTGTGTACTTCTGAAGTTCAGAAAACGGCTAAATAAATACATTTTTAATTTTCAGGCATACTCGTGTACGCTCAAATGGACAAAAAATAGGCAAGTTTTATCTAATTCTGGCTCCAACCTAGTGTGTTGTATATATGATAGACTGGCTCAAAGGCAAGAGCTTCGGAGGCTCTAATGAAATCGATCAGCTTACCAAGACCATAAATGAGCAGAGCGACGATCAGAGGAAGATAATTTCCCAGTTCAACAAGGCTATGAATGAATTTGCAACTGAGCGGTCGCTTGAAACTTGCCTTGATGCCCTTAACTTATCGATGCAGCTTGCAAACATCAGAGGGAAGTTGGCAGAGTCGTACGAATACTATGCTAGGCTGTTAGAACGAGAAATAACAAGGCTGAGCAGAACAAAACCGCCGCCG
>DATFBV010000087.1:0-6855 GCA_035253605.1 Nitrososphaera sp. | reverse complement strand
AGGCACATTTGGCGGTGGCAGCGGAACAGGTCCTGGTCCCGGAGTCGGCACAACTGAAGGAGGCGGCCAAGAGCAACAGCAACAACAACCACAAGGAGGAACAGGAGGAGAAGGAGGAGGAACAACTACAGGTGGCGGCGGAGATGACGGGGACGGCACAACGGGTGGTGCAGCAGGCCCACAAGTAAGGCCTTAAAAACCTGTTCTACGACAACAGAGGATCAACTAGCTGGAGGCGGATGAGGACTGCCGGTGAGATATATTCTGTGCTGCAAATAACCTAAAAACAAGTATAATCTTCTTCTCACCTTTTTCTTTTTTTATTTCTTTTTTATGTTTGGATAATTAGTTGCAGTTAGGCAGTCAGTAGGTGTATGTGAATAGAAAAAATTGGATCCTCCTCCGTTTTCCCCCTCCCAGTCCTCAATACTTCGATCAATCTTGCTTATGTCCAGTTCATATGTTACTGCAAATATATCGCGCATTTTGATGGAGGAGAAAGAACAGTATATACATAATGGAAAGCAAGGCCCATTAAAAGGGAGAGCGTAGAAGTGTCATAGCTAAGCAAGAAGAAGACCCTAACAAGAACAATAAAGATAAAGCCTCTTGGCTGCATATACGTAGATAAGAATCACAGAATAACAAATTCAAACAAAGTAACAAAGATAACTTCTATGCAATGACCTTATAGGGTAGTAATTGACAACTTTTCTTAATTAATTGGAACCATTAACCTACATTGGGTGCTCTGGCTGGTCGTACGATGCATGGCTTGGCCACTTTTATCCATCAAATCTAGAACACAAGGAATTTCTAAAGTACTATAGCCAAGTCTTTGATTTTGTTGAGATTGATTCTTCCTTCTATAACCCACCTAACCTTTTCATGACAAAACGATGGGAATCAGTCACTCCTGACAATTTTAGGTTTGCAGCCAAGTTTCATCGATCTATTGCTCATGAAAAGCGACTAGCAGATCCTGATAACAAGCAGCTTCGCTATTTCTTTGATGTCATGCGACCATTACGCAAAAAGCTCTTAGCACTATTGCTGCAAATGCCTCCATCCCTCACTGCAAAGGAGGGCCTGAAGAAGCTGGAGGCATTGATTCACATGCTCGATCCAGACTTTAGATACGCAATTGAATTCAGGCATAAGTCTTGGTTCGACAAGAGCGTCTACAAGTTACTTTCCGACAACAACATTTGCCTGGCTTGGAGCCAACTGGATACTATACAGACCCCTGCCGAATTAACTTCAGATTTTGTGTATTTACGCTTCATAGGTGACAGAAGCATAGATGAAAAAGACTTTGGCACGGTGCAAAAAGACCGGCTCACAGAGTTGAAAAGATGGTCAGACTCACTTAGCAGGGTCAAGCACATGGCAAAGTTTGCAATTGTGGCAGCTAATAACCACTACGCTGGCTTTGGTCCCTCCACTGCAAACTCTTTTAGAAAGATGCTCGGCTTACAGGAGGCAGTATGGGAAGAAATGAAGCAGAATACATTGTAAAAGGTTTACAGTAGAATGTGGAAAGCGATGTGCTAGCGTATCCGCGAGTTAAATTATGTTGCTAACAAACTGCTGGATAACAATTACAATAGTTACAAATAATAATTTTTCTCACAGTCTCTATTTAGAGAGAAGTCTTTTAACACTCCGCATCCTCTTTTTCTTGCTCCCCTGGTTGGCATTAAACCGACCTTGTCATATGACCACATCTAACAGCTCAAAGAACGAACAAACAAACAACACTATAGCATAGTTGCCTTTTTCTCTTGCTCTGCAAGCCCTAACAATGACTAGTGCAAAAACATCAAAATAATGATATCATTAATTTTGTGGTTTAGAAGGCGCCAAGTAATTTGTTTCTTTTAAAATCAAGTTAGTTTTCTAGCTTCTTTTTGCATCTCTTTGTACTGTTCCACTATGGACCGTATCCTGCCTTCATACTTTTCCTTATAGTGGTTTTTGCAACCAATACAGCAGAAAAATCTCTGAAAGTTTGCAAACTCAAGTACTTTGGGCTTGGCATGTATGGGTCCGCCGCAATATTCACATTGCATCTTTACCTTCATGTTCTCTAATTTTACATGGAAGTGTTTCTTTTGTTGCTCCAGCTGCTTGATGGTTTCTTCTTCAAAGAACTGGTTTTTCTTTCGGCTATCGACTTTGGATAAATCAATCTCTGGTTTGACTGATTTTATAAGCCCAATATTTACAAGGCGTTCATATCTGCTTTTGACTGTAGGCGTACTCACCTTTATCTCGCGTGAGATAGCGCGAAAGGACTTTCTGCCATCCTCCATTAATGATTTTAGTATTGCAATATCCGTATCGTCAAGGTCTACTGGCAACTCGTTGCAATAGAGAGTGAATGCTAATGTGATTTAATTATTATGAAAGAAAAGATAAAGATTTTCCTGTATTTTGATCCAACAAGTACTCTTAGATACCATTAAGTGGATGAGGCCTCGCTCGGCATATACACTTTTTTCAGTTCTCTATTGGAGTAAACCTGCTGTTCTTCCTTTAGTTTGGCTGCGGCATAACGTGGTCTGTACTTTCCAAGCAGTATAGAGTTTCCTACTACTGTTACTGAGCTCAGAGCCATAGCAGCTCCAGCAAGGATAGGAAGCCATCCAAACACACTTAGTCCAAGGAAGGGTACCAAAGCCCCTCCTGCAATGGGTATCAAGCCGGTGTTGTATGCAAAAGCCCAAAAGAGGTTCTGCTTTATCTTCAGTACTGTCTTTTTGCCTAGTTCCAAGGAGGTTGCTACATCCCTTACATCACCTTTTATTAGAATTATCCCGCCTGTTTCCTTTGCCACATCAGTTCCAGAGCCTATCGCTATTCCCAAGTCTGCACGTGCTAGCGCCGGTGCATCATTTATGCCATCCCCCACCATCGCTACAACTCTGCCCTCTTCTGATCTGAGCTTTGCAATCATCTCCTCTTTCTGCTGCGGAAGTACTTGCGCGATTACTCTATTGATACCAAGCTTGGACGCAATAGCCTTAGCAGTTCTTTCATTGTCGCCTGTCAGCATTATCACTTCTATGCTCATCTTGTTGGTTAGCGAATCAATTGCTTCCTTTGCGCTTTCCTTGACCGTATCTGCCATTGCAATTATTCCAGATAGCCTATTATCAATTGATACAAGCGTAGCTGTCTTGGCTTCCTGTTCTAGACTTGATAGAATTGGATCAACGCTGGTATCGATCTCGATTGCATTTTCATGCATCAGCTTTCTGTTCCCAATTAGGATTTTGTGATCTGCGTATGTCGCCCTGAGCCCATGTCCTGACACTGCCTCAAATGAATCAGGGTTTGATACAGGTAGGCCCCTCTCCTTTGCCTTTCTGACTACTGCCTGTCCTAGAGGGTGCTCAGAACCTGATTCTGCAATTGCTGCAAGCCTCAACAATTCGTTTTCGCCTATGTGTGCTGATAAATCTATGACATCTGTGACCGAGGGCTTGCCTTCCGTCAAGGTGCCTGTCTTGTCAAACACCACAGTGTTTACCTTTCTTGCAATTTCCAGATATTCGCCGCTTTTGAATAGTATGCCATTCTCCGCACCCTTGCCAGCACCCATCATAAGCGCTGCAGGGGTAGCGATGCCAAGCGCACAGGGGCATGCTATAATTATCACTGATACGAACGCAAGGAGCGAGTATGTTAGTCCTGCCCCTCCTGCAAAATACCAGCCAAGTCCCGCGCCAACTGCGACAGCTATTACTGCCGGTACAAAGTACTTTGCAACTTGATCTACCATCCTCTGCATGGGTGCCTTGCCCATTCTTGCATTCTCTACAAGTGTGATTATCTGGGACAGCACGGTATCTTGACCCACTTTGGTAGCTCTGACTCTAAGAAGCCCGCTCTGGTTTATCGTAGCTCCGATAACTTCGCTTCCTCTTGACTTGTCCACAGGAATGCTCTCACCCGTAATTGCAGACTCATCTATCGAAGATGCTCCGTCCATTACAACACCGTCGACAGGCACACGCTCACCGGGTCTTATGACAAGGAGGTCTCCTTGCTGGACCCGCTCGACAGGAATTTCTTCCTCTCTGTCTCCTCCCCTTATTACCTTAGCCATCCTAGGCTGGAGATCCATAAGTTTCCTTACTGCACTTGATGCCTTCTCCTTTGTCCTTGTCTCTAGCAATCTTCCTACCAGGATTAAAGTAATTATGATTGCAGCAGTTTCAAAATAGACTGACCCAAACGGGAAGTATCCGGGTGCAACTGTGACCGCTGCGCTATAAACGTATGCTGCGCTAGTGCCTAGCGCTATTAGTGTATCCATGTTGGATGCCTTAGCCTTTATTCCATCCCACATACCCTTGTAGAAGCGCCAGCCTATCCAGAATTGGATTGGTGTCGCTAACGCTAGCATAAGATAGTTGCTGGTCTCCATTGGAAGGGGAATCAAATCTTCAAGCTGTGAAGGAAACATGTGAGGTAGCGTTAGTATTATGATGGGAATTGTAAGGGCAATGCTTATTGTCACATGCTTCTTCAACTTTCGTAATTCTCTTTCCGGCTCCGTAAATTCATTGAGACATTGTGTGCTGCAGAAATAGTATTTCCTTCCATCCACTATGTGCTGGATGGAATCTGGCTTTTCTTCGACAAACATGCCGCAGACCGGATCAGTTGCCATATGCCTTACGTTTGGACCTTCTCTTATATAGGGATAAGAGTTTACAATTGTAAAGAACTAAAAAATGCCATTATGTCATCCCGACTTTAATTATATACCATGCAATTTAGGATCTTATTATAAGCCATAATAAGTGCCAAGAGATCAAAAGCCAAGACGAGGTAATGAAGATAATGATGATGACGATAACGACGATGACCATGACAATTACGCTGCTGCGATAGTGCCTATCGCCTCCTCTGTCCTTTCGCTCTTTTTTGGCATTTGGCAACTTCAATAGTTTTGCACAGGTGCTCATCTAGGCTTCATATGACAAAAAGAAGAACAACAAGAACAGAACAAGAAAGGTCCATATTTTTAAATCAGCTTTACCCGTCAAACAAACAAGAAAATAGGCTACTTCTATCTATAGACCCTGACAAATTTGTAGCCAGAATTTTCTAGCCTTTCCTTTATTTTCTCCTTAGTTATTAATGTAGGATCATATTCTACAACAACAGAATTTGTCATAAAGTCGATGTCTATATTTTTGATGGCTTCATTACCTCTTAGCTGATTTTCAACTATTGGCTTGCAGGTAGTGCAATACATTCCAACGACTCTGAAACTTGCTTTTTGTGTTTGGTTCATATCCGATAACCCAGTCTTATTATTATTATTATCATACGACTCTGCAAAATAAAGAAGAGGGGAGGAGAAGAAGAAAGGACGCAAATATATATAGCAAGAGTCTTGGCTGTGCCTAGGGCTGCTATTATTATTAGACACTAGTAGCCATACTTGCTGGGATTTGCTTCAAACTGGCTCTTGCATGCGGCGGAGCACAAATACACCTTTCTTCCTCCAGATTCTGACACAAACTTGGTTCTCTTCTCATCAACCATCATATTGCACACAGGATCTTTGAACATGCACAATTATAGGTAATTATTCTTAGATAAAGAGTACAGTTTACAATTGTAAAGTTCCAGCTTTCTCCTCTAGTTTTACAATTGTAAACCCAGGTTGTATATAACCATTGACCTAACTAAAAGTTATGACAACGACGAAGACGATCTACCACTTAGATGTGTCCGTTATGCGAATTGTTGATTTAAATTCAACAGCATGAAACCGATAGGGTATTCAATTTTTGCTAGTGGCTGGGTCAGATTAGAACGTTTTATGAGAAGCTAAGACCAAGACTTGTGAAGCCAGTTAGGTGAAGGAACCACAGTCTGTGTAGTATAGAGGAGGATGGTAATGTACGCTCTAGCTTGACAAACATCCCCGTAGAGCATCTAGCCAGCATTAGACGCTCATGATAATAACGACGTAGCAACCACTGTCATTATTATTATTTTTGCTGATAATAATATTCCAAAAAGGGTGTCAAAGCTATTATTATCTATCGCTGTAAAAATATAACAGCTACTAATAATAATGCAATACCTCTCAGATATTGGTGATATTCCTGTACGTACATACATAGCTTGCATGAACACATCAGTACTAATGACAGGCCCTGCCATTACTGCTGCAATCTCTCTATTAGAGTTGTATTTGTTACCACTGTCTCATTACCTCAAAAAAAATTTAGATACTTGTAATAACAGTAAAGATGGAGGATAAACAGCAGCATAATGGGTTTTCTATTTGATAGAATAAAAAATAGGATGTCACGGTGGTCAAATGACGAAAGTAGAGTAAACGATTCCGACCTTATCTTTTCTTTATCTTCCTCACATATTACTTTGGATAGGAAGGTTGGCCTTGTAACAACTGGTAGGTGTGTACTAGTAATAAAGACCAACGGGGGGCAATATTTTCGTGAAATGGAGCAGGAAGTCAGGAGGTTCCTTGACGGCTTAGAAACAGAAGACTCCTCAGCCGTTGATCTGCGTTATGATACAATTACAGATTACAATGGTTATCTATGGATAGTTCTCTATGGAAAAAAGATTGAAGACCTTTTGGCAGGGTTGACTGCAGTTGGAGACTTGGTCATGGAGCGAGGTTTTTCAAACCAAATCCTTGCGGCAGTTTTTCAGTTTTATAACGAGAGAGACAACAATCAAAGCTCTTTTCTTGTATATGATTACAAACGAAACAAGTTTTATCCTTTTGTTCCTCTAAGCCATAAAAGAAAGACTAGAAATGCAATGGAAGAAATGAGAATCATGGAAACAATGGCT
>DATFBV010000086.1:0-4440 GCA_035253605.1 Nitrososphaera sp. | reverse complement strand
CGCACAGCCTCTTCATTAGCTGTCTCAAAATTTATAGTAAAGCCGCCCACCTGGCCTGCATCCACAAGTATCCCACTCAAGAGCTCAGAGATAACGCCGAGGTCTCCCTCCATCTCCGGCACATATGGCGTGATGGACGATCTGAGATTCTTTACTACAGCCATCGAAGGAGTCAAGATAACGACTAGATCACCAAAGTCTGACGCTGATGATAGTTTTGATATGAGCTTTTCTAGAGCAAGAGAAGTCAGGAGAAGGGCTCTTGAAAGCTGTCTCGCCGTAGCGAGTTCTGAAGAAAGTAAAGTACAATGTTGTGTGTTATTCTCGTTTATGGAAACCATCAACTTTCTTAAAATCTCATTGTCTCTTGGCCTGTTTATCCTGTGGAGCTCTTCAAGACGATTAATCAATACTTGTATCTTTTTTCTCACAGCGTCCAGCCGCGGCTTCAATGGCCCTCCAGGTTTGGACAGGGAAGCACTCTGATAATAATTGTTGTTGTTATTATTATTACCATTATTACCATCTCCCTCATCGCTGTGTACTACTGATTCAGATTTTACCCACCTTGAATTCATGCCGACTTGGCTAATGGTATTGAAAATAATAGATACTATGTAGCATGATATTTCGTAACTGCGGTAACAAGAGCATACAGTAACAGCTCAGCATTTTTTTGAACTTTGACACAATCTATTTGACCAACCGCCTTACCTTTAGTTTTCATTCGTTAACACTATGATGACTGATGCTACTAATGATCTTCCAGGCAGCCTAGAAGAATTTGGACTGTCAAAATATGAAGCCAGGGCTTATCTTACTATGATAGGCAAAGGATCGCTGGCGGTAAGCGAAATAGCTTACTATGCCAATCTGCCACGAACCAAAGTCTATCAAACGGTGAAAAAGCTGGAGAAAAAGAAGCTTGCTGTTATCTCTAAGCACAAACCACTTATATGCAGCGCAATCCCGCCTGAAGAGGCTTTCGCCGAGATCGTCAACTTACATGATCGTAGGGTAAAGAATATGAGAAAGACAGTTGATTCTTTACAAAAGATAAGCGACGAAAGCCAGCGGCCTAGGGGTTCTGAGGAAAGAAGATATTTGATACTGGATGCAAATTCTACTCTTGAAAGAATAAGTACACTGATAGCAGAGTCTCGTTCTTCAGTCACAGCAACTCTTGACCCTTGGGGGTTGAGATTGCTCTCCCAGAGCAAAACATCTGTTATTAGAGCCTTGGGTGCTGGCGTTCAGCTGCGTGTGATACTTAGCTCTCAATGTATTGGGAATGAAAATGTCTTACAATTACCCGATGGTATTGAGCTTCGTACTAGTGAGGTCGTATCAAATGTGATAATTATTGACTCTACTTATCTGGTCTCAATTGACAGCAGTAATGGAAAGGCAGCATTTTTTGCCTCCACGGATTCATTTGCTATGCTGCAGGCAAAGAATTTTGAGGAGGCATGGAGCAGAGCAAGTGAGATGAAATACCTGCTTGAAATGCAGCCAGAGGCTGCAGCAAAGGCTGTAGAGCTGATAAGAATAGTTGAAAATGGCCTAGCTGCAAAGATGTTGGAATACGCAATTAGCCGGTTAGACATGCCCGCCGAGCTTGTCCAAGTGATTGATGAAAAATATGGTCTAAATATATCAGGCATGAGCCCTAGTGAAATGATGGATCTGATCGACTCTGCGCTCAAGATAAGCTGTCTGGGTGGATTGAAGCATGATAGAAATAACAATATGGTGAGCCTTCAGTCAAAATCAGACAGCAAGCAGGTCCTACCTTGGGCGCTTGTGTTGGCATCATATTTTAAGTCTACAGGCAATGAGCCCCGCATTGTGCAACAACAACAACAGCAGCAGGGCAAGACCATACAGCTGATGCACCTTTGGCTATCAAAACCTATTGTATGAGATAAATACGGAGCAATTCTGGTAATAGGTAGTCCGCGTATGCCCGTACCATTTGTTATTATTATCGTTGCTGCCGTTGCAATGGCTATAGGCGTAATCGCTGTTGCTTTGCTGCACTTTAATCCAGCAATTACCAGTATGCTAGATCAGCAAGAATACGAACAGCAGGAGATCCTCATAAGTCAACAAGTGACGTCTGGAAGTAATGGTTTTCGGCAGGTCAACGTTGTTGTGAATGGCGTGGTACTTGTCGCTGACATTGCAGCAACTGTTGAACAAATGACAATGGGATTGTCTGTGAAAGACAGCCTTAATGAAAATGAGGCAATGTTATTTGTGTTCGACCAGGAAGCCGAGCACATATTTAATATGAAAAATATGAAATTTCCGATTGATATAATCTGGATAGATGCTGACAAGACTGTAGTCCATATCGAGCATAATCTGCAGCCCTGCAGCTCTGGGCTCTTTTGTCCAACATACAAGCCCATTGGTGATTCACTTTATGTACTAGAGACTGTTGGGGGTTTTGCACAAAAGCATGATATCGTAAAAGGAACCATGGTTGAGTTCCAGCTGCCGGCATAGATTAGATCCAGTTCGTTTGATATACGGGGAGATGTATACATGATTTGTACAAGGGCTTCAGGGATAAGACCTCAAAGTCATTAGTTAGAAGTTCTATTCGGTCTTCCAAAAACATATTCCTATTACAGTAGTGCATACAGATTACTATGACGTAAAAAACTCTCACCACTAATATAGGCATAGAAGCGAAAAGAAACTTAGATTAAATTGCTTAAACGGAAATTTGGCTGGACAAATCTGGATGTGCCAGTAATTGGAATGGGCACATGGATGATCGAAGGCAGAAGCAGGGATGGCGAGAGACGAGCCATAGAGGCACTGCGCCTAGGATTGGACCTAGGGATGAATCACATTGATACCGCAGAGATGTATGGTAATGGTCAGGTAGAGGAGTTGATAGCTGAAGCTGTAGATGATCAACGCGGACAAGTTTTTCTCGTCAGCAAGGTTCTGCCTTCTAACGCTTCCTATCAAGGAACCTTGAAAGCATGTGAGCGCAGCCTCAAGAGGCTTAAGACTGACTTCATTGACTTGTATCTACTCCACTGGCCCAGCAGCCAGAATCCAATTGAAGAGACAATGCGCGCCATGGAGAAGCTGGTAGACGAAGGCATGATAAGGTTTATCGGAGTCAGCAACTTCGATGTGGAGCAATTAAGAGAAGCCCAAAACGCACTAAAAAAGCATAGAATAGCTTGCGATCAAGTGCTCTATCATCTTGCCTATCGGGGGATCGAACAAGACTTGTTACCCTACTGCGCTGAAAATGGAATCGCTATAGTAGGTTACTCCCCGTTTGGTCACGGAAATTTTCCATCCTCTCATCATAGCAGAGGTGGAAAAGTGCTAGCAGAAATTGCAAAGAACCACAATCGTACCGTGCGTCAAGTTGCACTGAACTTTCTTACCCGTGATCCAACTCTCTTCACCATTCCAAAGTCAGGAAACCCTGACCATGTGAGGGATAACAGTGGCGCAGTGGGAGACTGGAACCTCACCGAGGAGGATATTGCAATTATCAATAGGACGTTTCCTCTTCCACGTGCAGGCAAGCCTCTCGAAATGATTTAAGGAACGTCCAAGGACAACATTAATCGTAACTGTCATTAGAATCCCAATTATGGTCTCAGCGGACATATAATGGAAAGATATCTCTCTCTATCTTTCAATCTCAACTGGCCATATGTTAAGACTCCAATAGATTACCGGCAGGTCTGCGAGCCTGGCACCTTTCAAGAGATGTGGCATTGCTGTCAGGTTCCTGAGGGAAGGTACACTCATCTTGTGCCTGTAAGGTCTTGGTGTGCCATCACTTACAATATAGTGCCCAAGGGCGCCCCTGCCCGATTCAACCCGACGATAGGCCTCAGATGGAGGACCTTTGGGATTTGGCTGAAGCTTCGCCCTAGTTTGACCTGACTGCGGCATGTTAGTCAGGCATTGCCTGATGATGTTAATACTCTGCCGAATATCATACACTGGCAAAATGCTCCGTGCAAAGGAATCGCCTGTATTTGATATTGGAATCTCAAACTGAATATCGCTGTAAATGTCATATGGTTCCCTCTTTCTCACATCATAGTCTATGCCGGATGCTCGGAGAACTGAGCCAGTCACTCCAAGACTGACTGCGTCTGCCTTAGAAAGTACACCTACTCCTTCGCTTCTTTGGCGAAACAGCGGATTGTCATAAAATATCTTATCATATTCTGGTAGACGCTTGCTTTCAAAATAATCTATAGACTTCAAAACCTTCTCGGTAAATCCATTAGGCAGATCGTTTCGCACCCCCCCTGGAACTATATATGCATGGGTTATCCTGTTACCACTCGCTATATCTGCCAAGTCAACAAAGAGTTCTCTGTCTGCTGTAGCCCACATGAACATAGTCGAGTGACCAATAAATATGCCAAGAATCGCCAGCCAATA
>DATFBV010000085.1:0-14709 GCA_035253605.1 Nitrososphaera sp. | reverse complement strand
TAGGACGGGCCAGATTTGCTGAGAAGAATAAAAAGTTTATAGCTATAACAAGTACCTGCTTTGTTAAGCAACCTTCACTATCTGAACTTTATGTCTTGATGGACGTAGCCACTGAAGTCAAATGGGATATGAATTCATGCGAACCGCACGATACTATCTGTCATATCCAATATCTTTCGTTATATATTACTTAACCACACCGTCTCACTTGTTATCACGATCACCCTCTGAAAAGTCCCCTAGAAACAGGAAAAAGATATTCATCCTTGTGGCCATAGTTGCAATAACAATAATATCTGCTGCAGTTATAATGGGACAGTTTTTTGTTCAGCAACAACACCAACAGAACCCGGAAGCACCTAATGTGAAGTTTATGACATTTGAAGTAGGGAAACAGGAAATAGCAGTTGGAGAAAGTACCATTATTTTGATCAACGTGCGAAATTCTGAAAATAAAGTAATTGATAATGCCAAAGTAGTGATGACGATTGAGCCATCCGGTTATGAGCCGTACGTATCTATAAGTAACAGCCCTATACAATTGCCAGTATTTCTCGGAAAAGACGCTAGGACAGGCGAAGTCAATATTTCTATAACTGCCACAGCATCTCCTGCAAAAGAAGCAGTGTATGTTGTGAAGGGAATAGTTTTTGTGAATGATGCTCAAACAGACATCAGAGAATTTCCTCTGACCATACGCCAGTAAAATAAAAAGTATGACATATACCTATCTTTCCCAGATTACTCCAGGTAGACATAACAGCCTATTATTTTCTTTTCCCTTTGCTTATGACACAGGTTTTTGTCCAACAACTACCCAAAAATGAGCTCAATATAATGCCCTAGTTCCTCGTAATAAGAAATGGGCCGATGGAATATCATCAGCTCAATACCTCAGCAGCTTAGTATGCTGTCTATCTACAATCTAAAGGGGCAGTCATCAAATAGCAAAACTAGCAATTGTGCAGGTACAAATTATAATAGACCGGAGGAACTTCTTATTTCTGTGGAGAAGGAAATTGTCACAGAGATAGAAATCAATGCTCCTCCAAGTCGTGTATGGAAGATCCTAACTGATTTTGAAAAGTATTCGACTTGGAACCCATTTATCAAGAAGATAAGTGGAATACCTGCAAGAAATGAAAAGTTAGAAGTCCACATGCCTGATCCTCGGGGTGGGACGATGGTGTTTACGCCTACTATATTAGTAGCAGAGAGCAATAGACAACTTAGGTGGCTTGGTAAATCAGAGGGGGATGCATTTAATGGCGAACATAGTTTCTTGATAGATCCAATTGAAAACAATAATAATAACAAAGTGCACTTCACGCAAAGTGAAATATTTACAGGCTCAATGGTTGCATCGCTTGAAGGATGGCTAGATATAGCTGTCAGGCAGAATTTTGAAGACATGAACAGAGCATTAAAGCAAAGAGCAGAAAATCAATAGATAATAGCGATTAATAGTATGGCAACAACTCTACTTCCTGCCTCTGATATGATGTGCCTGTTGACATAGAGGTGTATGTATGTATATTCTTCTAATAATCACCTTGTGATAATCTTTACCCTCGTTTTTCTCCACATAAAAATACCAAGTATTGCTAGCCAAGCAAAGGAAATCACTGTCGAGGCATCTCCTACAAGGGGTAAAGGTGCAAATCCTACATACGCAACACCTACACCAGCAATAACGGTAGCAGCACCGGCAAATATCCCAACTGCTCCAATCCATCTGTTAAGAAGAGCACTCTTTGTAATTGCAACACCAAAGATTATTGCAACCGTGCCTTGAAGTATTCGGAAATAGCTGTTGATACCAATCTCAGTCCATCTAATTCCTTCTGCAACTCGAAAAGCGATTACTTTTTCTCCTTCTCCAGCATCAGCAGAAGAAGAAGAAGGAGAAGGGAAAGGAGGAATAGCATACCAAGTATCGACTGCTATTTTGAGTGCAATTCCGTCAACAGCCTGAAGAATGGCAAAGGTACTGGCTGTGATTATTGCTGTCACTAAGCCAAACCATGCAAGTGCTGAAACTGTGCCTGATTCGGACCGTGCAAGCAACCGAAAGAGAGCTACAAATCCGCCACTGAAAACTAACATAACACCTGCAAATTGACCGATATGGGAAGCTATCCACAGATCATCCTCAGCATAAACCGCAAAGACAACTGGATTGTCCATTAAATCCTCACTGGAAGCATGAAACAGAGTAGATACAATGATAATAACTACACCTGCAAGAAATGCAACTGCTCCCATCCGGAGCATAGGACGCTCAAAGTCAGGCGTGTTTGCCTGCATGCTGCACCTAACCACTCCTATCCTTGAGTTGCATTTCACGACTGAAGTCCCCGAAGAACCTTATAATTTTAGCGAATCAAAATCAGCTCGATTTAATACCATATTATCTAGCAGTGCGACGCCGCTACCATTTGGTTGAGGTATAGCGTATTTACTAAAGCTTGTCGCCCTAGTATCAGCTACATCAAGGATGAGGACTCCTGCCCCTCAAAGGTTAGGCACATAGATAGATTACAGCCCTTCTTCTTCTTTTTATGGTGTTCCTAGGGTTTGCCCTGAGCCTACAGCCGCAGTACGGACAGAATTACATATAGTTACCTAGTATCTAATTAAGAATACGGTAGTGTAGCTGCACTAACCCACTCTCAAAAGGAATAGACTCTAGCAATCGCAGATTTACGCGTTTTTTCATACTCTTAAAAAGAGGAATGCCTTTTCCAAGAATGATTAGATGGATAGATAAAATCATTTCATCTACCAAACCTGCGTTTAGGAATATTGACACCATTTCTCCACCTCCCAATAGCCAAATATCTCTATTGCCAACTGATGATTGTTGGATTAGACGGCTGACAAATTCCGGGATGTCGTCATCGATGTATTCTACATCAAGGATCTTTTTCTTTTTCATCTTTTCAATCTCAGCCTTGTAAGTAAAAACATATACTTTTTTTCCTTTGTATGGATATTCCTCAAATGTTAGAGATTGTTCATAGGTTTTTCTTCCAACAAAGATAGTATCTATAGAATCATAAAACTTTGCATAACCATAATCTGCGTCAGTAAATAACCAATCAATACTGCCATTCTCACCAGCAATATAGCTATCAAGGCTAGAAGCAATATACAACTTTACCTTTCTCATACACAATATACCCATATCCAGAATAATTAAAAATTTGTCACTTCTTACAGGAGATCAAGCTGTATGTGTATGTGTTACTGACATGATGTCAACAGAAAGAGGAGAGTACATAGGTCTAATCAATTCGATACAGAGAGAGATTGAAATGTTCCAAAAGTTGTATTGCACTTGGTGTTGAAGACAAAAGGAGACAGATGATAGGATACGGCATTGATAGTGTAGGTTTTGTGCGACAATAACCGAAAAATGAGCTCAATTCAATACTGGAGTTTTATAATAGATAAAAATGGACTGGGTGGGAGTTGAACCATGACCTCAGCTACAGCAGCTTTCTGATCTTGCTAAGCTGTCTTTTCTCTTTCAAATGCATTGATTTTGTCCATAAGGTCAGTCTGATTACTCTCCAGTGATTCTACGCGCTGTTTCAGATCCTTAATTATCACACTCAATCGACTAATTTCCATATTGGAGCTAGAGCTGAGTGCGTCTAATTGATCATATTCTCTACTATCCATAAAATAGTATTACATCTGTGATACTCTTAACTTTTAGCTCAATTCAATGCCGTAATTAATCAGAATAGAAGAAATGGACTGTGGGATTGGAACCCATGAACTCAGCAATGCAAAACTGTTGCACATTTGGCTTAGTGAGTGAATAGCACAAAATAGTCATCATGCTTTTATCGCTTCGATCACTGCCATAATTCTTGATGGTGGAAAGTGTGTCCGGATGTGCTTAAACCCTGCTTGTTTCAACAATGCCAGATATTCTTCTTCAGTCCTTTCCTTCCCGGTAAGGGCACATAGCATATGTATATCAAATAGTTTGGAAAAATGAGGAGTTTCAGGTCCTGGAACTATATGCTCTATAATAAATAGTCGCGACCCAGTAGCTGATGCCTTTTGGATGTTTGACAAAATCTTTAGGCATTCCTTGTCATCCCAGTCATGAAGGATCATCTTCATAAAATATGCATCTGAACTTGGAACTTCGTTAAACATGTCACCGCTGACATAATTGCATCGATCTTCGCCAATTCCCATTTTATTTGCCCAAAGTAGAGTCTTGTCTTGAATAACCTGCTCCATTTCCAAAACCGTGCCCCTAATGTATGGGTGTCTTAGAAGAATATTGCACAATAGATGACCATGACCGCCACCAATATCGCACACATGTCGTATTCTAGAAAAGTCGTATTCATCTAGTGCTTCAAGAATCCATCTTGTCTGCATCGCAGAATAACTGCTCATTGCTTGATTGAAAACTTCTGCATAAGAGGGGTGATGTGCTGCATACTCAAATATTCTTTGACCAAACTCTCGAACGAACCCGTCTTGTTTACCATCCCTGATCATTGCAGTAAGATGCTTCCAGATGGCATAGTGTTCAGGACCCTCTTCCAGTAGAGCAATAGCCCTTAGCGTCTGTGGGTTATCGCTGCGTAGTAATTCACCCATAGGAGTTATAGAAAAGCGGTGATCGTGATCCTCTCTTATTAGACCAATTGAACCAAGTGCTCTTAATAGTCTATATAAGAGCGCAGGATCGAGAGCCAACTCTTTCGCTATCTCAATCTGACTCATTGGTTTGGAGCTTACAATATCAAATACGCCTAATTTGACTCCGGCGTATAGTATCTGGCTCCTCCACCTTCCGAATATGATATCTGTTACCTTTTCATGATCTGACATGGATTAGGATAGAGATTATCAGGTGATTTTTAAGCTTATTTCTATAGGGAGCCATTCAGCGATGATGAAGATAATTATCACGTGATGGTTGTTGTTGCTCCTGCAAGAAGAGTTCACAATATCTTGTCATCTCATCTCTTTTGTTATGTCGAAATTCAGCATTAGATGTATGGCTATAGTTTATCAAAATGGATGTAGCCTCTTCATTCCGAGATAATTTAAGAGCAAGGCAAGTTGGATAGCTGAAGGAGCACGTAAACTAAAGGACGCAAAGGGTGAAAGACACGTATATGTTCCATCTGCAATGCAACTTTTAGCGACAAGAATGAACTTGAAATTCATACAGGCAGAGAGCATCAGGGCAGAGGAGCATAAAGAAAAAAATTTTTGCGTTCTATCATTTTCTTTATTTGTTTTTAAAAAATACACATAATTACATTCAGACTTTAAAATAGCAGTTTCATTCTTACTATGACTTGTTCTTGTTTCAAATGGGAATTAAGCCGGCTTTATTACTAAGATCAATTGATGGAAGAGTAAGTATCTCGTCCTTGCTAAACATATTTCTTAGCTTGTGTATACGATCAACAACTAGCCTGTTAGAAAAGTCTTCTGGCATAAAGTAAATCCTTTTCAAATGTCCAAGAACTTCATATAATGTTGGAATGCCTTTTTCTAATTCATCGTATGATTCTATTATTGCGTCGTCCACAATAGCATTAATTTTGGAAGAAGGAGTATCATCAACAGCAGCCGCGGCGGCACCAGTAGTGGTATTATCTCCAAGTCTTATAGGCACTTTGTTATAATCAACAGGGATTTCTTTCATATATTGAAATCTAATAACGCCTTCATCTATTCCTCCTCGTTTTCTGCTTATAGCTGTGGCATAGGTAAAACATATTCTTGTACCATCTATGGAATCTTCAACTTTAGGCTCCTCTAAAGTGATTTGCATTTCTTGTAGAAGCCTTAAGAGTTGTTCTTGCGCTGATTTATTATTATTATTATTATTAGAAACATATCTTAAACACCTATCTATTTCTTCTGGAACAACTAAATCCTTTTTCCTATCCATGAATTCTTATTGTTAGATGGATTTATCAATTTTTGTAAACAACTTGCTCATTCAGAGGCTTCCAACATAATATGTTTGGACTGATATAGAGCGCGTATTCAAATGATCTATATCAGGTCACTTGGAGACTTTATTTTCACGTATATCTGAAATGTTTGCATCATATCATATATTCGCCAAAATTGGTATGGTTTAGGTGGAACGAGAACTATATCGATTCTTCAGATGGGTTCTAATTTTGAGCAGAGTTCCTAGCTTAATTTTCGTGTCTACATGAATTTGCTAAATAGATGTATATAACATTCTTTCACGGGTTATCCCAGATGAACATAGACGTACAATAGATAAAAAATACACAAAGCACGCACTTCTGGATGATGTGAGCAAAGCAAGAACCTACTTAGCAGAGAAAAAACAAAGAAGAAAGAAAGGCTTCTGAATTACCTAAATTTTCCCCTTAATGCATTGCAATATATACACAGATAGGTACAGACAAGAATGGTAAAGATGATGGATAATTATGCAACTATCAAAACAAAGCTTGTAGGTTGTTGCCGTATAATGATAACAGCTATTACTATCTTCTCCTTCTTCTTCGGTTTATCTATGCTTGGAGAAATAAGTGTCGCTGCCGGTTCTACATCAAGCTCCCAGATAGGAGGGCAAGAGTTTGAAGAGGAGGAGGAGGACCAACTACCTCAGATTTGCAGCGTAACCGCTGGTACTAATGCAAATACAACAACAGGAATAGTTGATGACAACAACACCATTACCTCATCATCCCTTTATGAAAATCCTGAGTATGGAATACAGATCTTATGTCCTGAAAACTGGGTTTATGGGGAAGAGGAGGACCCCTTCACCGGTGACTTTCAGGTAACCTTCATGTCGCTAACGGAGGCGTTAGAGTTTGGAGTAGCACTAGAGTCGGAAGTAACTCCCGAAGTGGCGCCTTTAGTTGGAGTTCTGATAAGCGAAGTGCCTTTTGGAAATCTTGATCTACAGCTTTTTGCAGATCTGAACATCAGGGATTTAACGTCTAGTGGTTACCAGATAATCAGAACTAACTTAAATGCCACCCTTTCTGGTATGCCTGCATGGGAGGTTGTATATGTAGACGCTAATGGGACAATGTTCCTCCAGGACTGGACTATCCACGGTGATAGGGCATATGCCGTAATGTATGCAAGCCACGGATCAAGATTCAACCAATTTCTTCCAATTGCACAAGATATGATAAGCTCCTTTACCATTACAAATGGCACTAGGAGTACTACTACTGCTACTACTCCTCCAGGCCCCAACACAACATCTAACACTACCCAATTCCAAACACCATCAGACTCGCTGTCGACAACAACTTCAACAACAGCGATCGAAGGCAACAACCAAGGAATGAGTCTTGAGGCTGCTAAAGAACAGTATCTAACAGTCTGGAACCAGACAGAATTTCAAATCGCATTTCACACTTATATCGAACCGGACTCTGCAATAGGCTATGGAATATATGAAGAGCATGCCAACAACAACATCTTTAGACCCGGTGAAACCATTGAGCTTTATTTAGAGCCAGTAGCCTTCGGACACCAACAAATTCGAGACGAAAATGGAAATACTATATACCTCATGAACCTTACTGCAGATATCATCTTATCTGATGCAAACGGCAATGAAATTTTGACATTTGAAGACGCACCGGTCGGAAGTATGGTCTCCTACAGGCAAAATACTGAGATGCATGTGGCCCTAACGGTTACGCAGACCCAACCATTTCCAGTCGGTGATTACATAGTAACATATGTAGTACATGACCAAGTAAAGGGAGAGAGCTTCCAAATAGACAGGAGGATAACAATAGCTGATGTTGATGATGGCAACGCTGGCAATACTACTGCAAATGTACAACAAGATCAGCAACAGCAGGAAGTGGAGTGGTTACCGTACGAAAACACTACATACGGAGTTAGAATGCTTTATCCTTCTACTTGGGTACAGCAAGACCGAACAGTATCTGGAGAGGAGGGCATTATTGTGGTTTCCCAATTCTCTACACCAGAGGAAGAAATCGGCTCTTATGCATCTGTTTTGATAG
The DNA here is from genome assembly GCA_035253605.1 of Nitrososphaera sp. Lineage (GTDB taxonomy): Archaea > Thermoproteota > Nitrososphaeria > Nitrososphaerales > Nitrososphaeraceae > Nitrososphaera. Next base: position 6,673 of record DATFBV010000085.1, on the reverse strand, counting down.
TGATAGAAACGCCTCAGAGCACGGATATAGGAGGCTATCTCAATGACAGTATTGATAGCTTTATGCAGGATCCAACTTACACAGACTTCCAAGTGCTTTCATCCAACACAGGAAATTTTTCTCTTGCAAATATGCCTGCATATTCCCTTGAGGCTACCTATACAAATGCAGATTTCGGACCACAGCACCTGCTAGAAGTTGGAACAATTATTGACAATAAGGGTTATTTCATACAATATCAAGCGGACCCTCCAGTTTACCAAACATACTTTCCAATAGTGGAAAGGATGATTGAATCATTTGAAATAATGCAGTAATAATAGCGGTGAGAGAGAGAGAGAGAGAGAGGATAAATAAGATTCTCAGGGAGTTGAGTAATGGAGTTTTAGTAATGCCGTAGTCAACCAGAATAGAAGAAATAGACAGAGTGGGATTGGAACCCAGGACCTGCGGTTCAGAAGTGTTTCAGATGTTACAAAGGCTGCAGGACTCGTTAAGCAGTAGTACGGGTTTTTGTCCTACAACTACCCAAAAATGAGCACAATTCAATATATTGTAGTTATCCTGATTGATAAAAATGGACTGAGTGGAGTTGAAACCCACGACCTCAGCTCTCTACCGCTTATGTAAAATGACAGCTGAGGATGAAGAAGAACTCATCTATAATATATTGTGTACAAAGCAGTATAAGGTCTTAGTTGTAATTAATGAAAGTTAGAGTACATTTTTGCAAGGAGCCTGATACTGTTGAAATTATCCTAAAAACTCGTAGAATCAGTAGGCAGGCATTAGATACTATCTATGAATTAGTCTGGGAATGTGAGTTTAAAAATATTCTAAATGCAGGTAGGATTTGGCTAAAGTTTAAGGAGAATGAACAAAGACCATTTGGAATTCCCCTAAGAGAGAAAAGAGATCATACCAACATATCTCCAGGAGATATTATTCAAATAACTAACGACTTTTATATGGTTGATCAAATTGGTACAAGAAAAATAGAAGTAATTGATTAGATTATTAATCATACAGAATTGATACGAGCACTGTCCGACACTTGCTTTCCACTTTCTTCTGTATTCTATCTATCTATCCCCATTCCCATTCTCTGGCAGATAGATTTCCTTCTCTATCTATCTGAACTTCAAAGACAGTTATCATGTTATTCATAAAAGCTAGTTCGCCTGTTGTTGAAGGTGTACTCCAGATTCCTACACCACGCGTTATTATAGTTCCCTCAGGAGTAATGCTCCCTACCACCTGATTGGTCCAAGTTGCGACGTCACCACCCTGTGTCCTTAGTATACCCTGCCCTTCACCACGAAATGTTCCATCAGCATTGAGTGTGCTTACACTTGTCCCAGTATTTACTGCATTTACCACTACATCGCCACCGTTGTTGATACTAGCATTAGCCATGAAACTGAATTCTAATTGTGGTTGAGGGGTGACAGCAAGTACTCTTTGTCCTATAATTCTGCCTTGCTCTACAAAAAATGGATCTCCAAGGGACTCGATGACTGCAGTAGTAGCATTCATTTCTTGATCCCCGGTTAAACCACTAGTCGTCAAGTCAGTCTGAGCAAATGAATTGATTGCTCCAACGCTATAAATAACTCCTAGAGGCACTGCTAGTGCAGCAAAGAAGAAGATGCCTATAATTATTCGACCGAATTTCCCACCGGTGCTCATACTGGAGCAAGTTTACTGCATTGAAGTTAAGCGTTTCATCAGCCTTCTAGTGAATGTTGTTATGATAAATGCATAACTTGCTAGGACTACTGCAATGAGTTGAGCACCTGGGAAGACTCGCTGTTACATGTGAGCTTTCAAATTTTCGTTCTTTTTGCTGCTCGCTGCTAATAATAGCAACGGTCTCTGTATCTATAATCATTATTAACTAAACTGTGTCGTCAAAGCTGCTTGGATCCAGACAGTGATGGATATTGTAACAAAGCCATTTGGTCATCCTATAATATTGCAGCTGGTTAGGAAAGAAAAAGATTGGAAACCCTAGCAGTATTACCGTTAGCTGTAACTGCTGTGATTTCTTCTAAATTCTAAGGCGGCTGAACCCGTCTGTGATCATGCCTTTTCCTTGGGTGACTAGACCATCAAACTCCTTGCCGATTGCGCCACAAGTTTCGTCTTGCATCATCTTTGCAAAGACCTCATTTGCGTGAGCTTGGTCTCTATAGAATTGCAGCGACACCCCAAGCATCTCATCATCACTCACAGAAAGAATCTTTGCAATGCTTTCTACGCCCTCAGGAGGAACTTCCTCTCTTGTTGTTGTGCTGCTGCTATTGTTTAGATAATAGATCTTAGAGCTTACCCCATTTTCGTTGAGCCATTGCACCCATCGCCTTCCGAGCTGAGCTAGAGCCTCCTGATTCTTTTTCGGTGCTCTGCTGAAGCTAATCTGCAGATAATTTCCAGTCTCCTCTATTTCCTTTGCGAACTCAATTTTGTTTTCCATGACGGCTTACATATACTACGTACAATAAATACAGCCAAGGGAGTAAAAGTATAGTTAGTCGCTAGTGTTCTCGTCTTCTTTCGTCTTCTTAAATCATCTTACACGTCGCAATCGCCGTCAGGGCTACTGTGAAAGTATGGTCAAACGTAGCTGCTGGATTTGTACGACAACTCCTTACAACAAGCTCAAACCAATACCGTATTTTACCACATAAAAGAAACGGACCGGGTGGGAGTTGAAACCCGGCCTTAGCCTTTTCCAAGGCTGTTCTTTTTACTTCTATCCAATGGTGGTAAAGATAACATCATCATAATTCCAAATCTCGTAATTTTTCAAAACAATCATCTTGAAAACTTATAGACACTTCAAGTGCAATCCTATAAGGATTCTATGTCAAGTCAGCTGAATCCAAAGGCATCTATACTTACTCTAGGATTGCTAATAGTGGTAGCCATGTTTTCCTCGTCTATCCTATCTAATCCTACGTATAACTATTTGACAAGTGCACTAGCTCAGCCCTTTATTCAAACTGTAAAGTACAGAGATTTAGTGATTGATCTAGGAAATGGTATCCGAACCAATGCCCAGCTAACCATTCCAGCTGTTGGAAATGGACCTTTTCCAGGTGTGTTGCTTGTGGCAGGTTCGGGGGTAGTAGATATGAATGAAACATTATCACCAGATACTAAACCATTCTGGCAGATAGCACAATACCTGTCTGAGAGAGGATTTGCAGTACTACGATACGATAAGCGTGGCGTCGGTGCCAATAGCCAGATCATTGATTATAATATATGGGGCAACTTAACATTTAACGATCTAAAGAATGACGCAGAGATAGCTCTAGGCGTTTTGACACAGCAGCCAGAAGTTGATCCAAATAAAATAAGTATAATTGGTCATAGTGAAGGTACATTAATTGTTCCAAGAATCGTGATTGACCAAGAGAGCAAGACTAACTCAACCATGATTAAAAATATTATACTTATGGGATCAGCTGCTACCACTATGGCTGATTTGGCACACTATCAAAAAGTAGGTATCGTCCTTGACTATATGCATCAAGTACTGGACAAAAATGGCACAGGGTTTATTTCTGTACAAGAAGCCATCCAAGATCCCCTAGTTGGTCGCTTTATTGTCGCTAACTTTGGCAATAATACTAATACTACTACTGCTACTGAGTTTATTGGCATTGAAAGACAGGTCAAACCATTGCTTGAGAGAGCACTTGAAGAATTTACACAAGCTGATCCGAATGCCCGGTGTAATAATCCAGAGGGATGTCCAATATGGTATAATTCAGCGGTTAATTTAGACCCTAACCTAAGTGTCATAGGCAATCTCTCAGAATCAACAAGTGTTCTAATGTTAAATGGAGAAAATGACCCTTTAACACCAGTTCAGCAATCTTTCCTTTTGGAGCAAAGACTAACTGAAGTGGATCATCCTGACCATACTTTGATAACTTATCCTGGTCTTGGACATACGTTTGCCATCTCACCACGATGGAGTACAGGACTTGGACCTGTGGAACAGTATGTCCTGTCAGATTTGCATACATGGCTTTCAGATCGCACTCATGGTTTACTAGGGGTTTTATCTGACAACCGCCTAGAACAAGCTCAAAACAATGCCATAGCTTCCTCATAGTAAAAGAAATGGACCGGGTGGGAGTTGAACCCATTACCTCAGCTCAGCATCTCTCTTAGGTTGCTGTCTACCTCCTAAACAAGTAGATAGAGAAGAGAACTTTTCAATCATATAAAATATAAAAATGCATAGGGACGAATATGACTACGACAATATTTAAGGACAGACTATGAGAAATTTGAATCGTACTGGATAGATATGACTGACTGGTCAGTCATGTTTATTAAGGACCAAATAGGAAAATGTATATGAGTGAATCTAAAAACTCAGTTCACAATAATAAGGAAATAACTTTAGCAAGATGGAGTACAAGGTTTTGGGCATGGCTTGTTGACTTTATCATAGTAACTATAGCAATTGAAATAATATTTGCAATAGCTTATGCACCTTTAGCTTCTTTTAATCAAGGTGTACAGGATAACCCAGGGTTAGGAGCCCTAAGATTTGCAATCCAAAGCCTGCTTTTCTTTGCGTATTGGACATATTTTGAATCCACAACGGGACAGTCGATAGGCAAGAAGCTACTCAAGATCAAAACAACGGACTTGGCTGGAAATATACCGGATATAAGAAATATTGCAATACAAAGCTTTGGCAAGGCATTCTTACTACCAATAGATGTATTCTTTGGATGGATATTTACAAATGAAAAGAGACAGAGATTGTTTAATAGAGCAAGTGATACCATAGTGGTGAGAGTAGTAGTGAATCAAGTAGGATCACGATCCGAGGATATGAGCTACAGGAAGGAAGAATAATAATAGTCCAAGCAAGGTAGAAAAAGAGCAGAGGAAGGATACCAAGACATAACCTCTATCACCACCACTAACTATTTTTTATAGCAAGTGGTCTATGGCAGTGCTCTCTATACCTTCGATCTAAATGTACCTTGTCATTTTATACACCAATAGAGGTGCTTTTTTCGTTCTAGTTTAAATGACAAACAACTATTATTATTATTTAATGTAAAAAATTTTTATATTTTTTCTCTTGGAAAACAAGAATGATCGATGAATTTATGTATGCGATAAAAAAGGTGAGCACAACTATAAATCTCGTCATCCTAACATGTTCTTGACCACAGTTTATGCACTCATATTGGTGAGTCGCAGTAGTACTGCTTTCGGACAAGAACAACAAATCAGACCGTTCAAATATTAAGAAGAGGTATAGAATAATCAAGAATTAATAATTGCCCAATGTACGAATGGTAAGTGCTAAAACTTATTTTGCCAGGATGAATGAAAATAGAGAGGATACTAATTGGTTGACTGATGACCAGTTATTAAGAGGAACAGAACAATTCTTCAAATTAAACGGTTATTCAGATTTAGAATATAATAGAGTATTTGATCAAGGAGGGAGAACTTTTTCATCACCAATTGTGGCATCTAGAAGAACAAAATATGATGATGAGGGAGAAGAAATGGACGAAACTATAGCAAGTATTTTCAAATCCAAGATTAAAAATTATGATATAGGTTTTCTTGGGTATCTTGAATCATTTACATTTAACATTTTAGACAATTATGAATTGATAAATCCAATGCTTGTAACGGACTCCTTATCTTATTTTCACATTATCAAGAATCAAGAAATTAGTGTCGCAATTGAAAATATGATGAGAGATGGACTGTTTATTTTATTTCTTAACCAGCAGTTTGCTTATGCTTTATTTGATAAATTTGAAAACATGACTAAACCTATTCCTGTTTATAATTAAATACATATATACAGTCGGAAGTTTGTTGACAAGGAGTTGCGGCTAAAAGGTACAAACTTATTCTAGTGCAATGACCTCTGTCCTATGTCAATTCTTTTCCCCCTCTTTTGTGTGTCAAGGTAATGCTAATCTAGGTACAACACCTCGCTAGCTTTCCTTAGATCTTAGCTTCTCTAGTTGTCTAGAAAAACTGACTGGGTGGGAGTTGAACCCATGACCTCAGATGCAGCAGCTTCTTAAGTCGCTCCTTTACATAGCAAGTGAGGTCGGGCGTGAAGTTGAGATTTTAATAATTATATCTAAATTATTGTGAAATTCATCTATGATTAGGATTGCAAAGTTTTGAGATCTGCTTAAATAAGCAGTTTTTTATATAATTCATAAAATTGAACGAATCGCAAGTGGAAAAGCAAAGACATAATGAAATAAAGGAAGGACTAGCGCTTGGGTTACTTGTGATAGCTGGATTTATTGGAACACTTTTCGCTTCGCCTGTGCTTGCAACTATAGCAGAAAGCTTCCTCGTTATAGAAAGAGCTAGAGTTTCGGTAGAAGATAATGAACTCGAAGCAACGTTAATCACTGAAGGACTACTAATTCCAACTGATGGAAGCGAAGGAGCATTTGGCTACGGAATTCTTACAGATGACGGAGATGCCATCTTAGTTTCCACTACACATGCAGGAGTACTAGACAGCGAAGAGCAGAGCACCATTGAGGATTCAATCTGGCATAACCATTTCGTTAGGCTTGGCAATGTGGAGCAGTGCGGAGGAGATCAAGGAGTAATAGACATTACTTGGCAGTCTCCAGGAGAGGTG
>DATFBV010000084.1:0-6924 GCA_035253605.1 Nitrososphaera sp. | reverse complement strand
GTTAGTCACAATCAGGCCCTTTGCAAAGCTCCTTTGGTTGTGCCTGCTCCTGCCGATCCTTTGCATCAATTTTGAAACTTGTCTAGGAGATCCATAGTGAATAACAAGATCCACTGAACCAATGTCAAGGCCCAGCTCAAGTGAGCTTGTGCAGACAACAATACCTCCCATGCCAGAACGGAGTGTGTGCTCTGTCTCTTCGCGCATCTCCTTAGAAAGCGAGCCGTGATGGACATCCACTTGGATATCACTTTGATTCTTCAGGATGGTGCCGAGGTATTCTGCCTCATCCCTTGTATTTGTAAAAAACAGGATTGTGCCTCGGATGTTGTTGGTCTTAACATATTCTGTAACAAAGTGCGCAACATTATTGAGTGATCCCTTTACAAACCTGACGTCAATATCATAGCCGCGACTTGCGGGATCAACAAGTACTGCGCTACGTCTATCAGCACCACAAATAAACTTGGCTGCCTGTTTTAGATTTCCTACTGTAGCAGAAAGCCCTATTCTCGTTATAGGCTGCGACGATACGGCTTGCAGCCGCTCAAGGCTTAGTGAAAGGTGAGCGCCGCGCTCATTAGCCACTAGCTCGTGAACTTCGTCTACTATTGCCCACTGTAGACCCTTTAGAGCCGCCAGCATCTTATCACTTGTCAGAACTATTCCAAGAGATTCAGGCGTTGTTATCAGCACATCAGGGGGATTTTCAACTATCTTCTTCCTTGCCAAAGCGGTAGTATCTCCGTGCCGAATTTCCACCCTTAGGCCTTCTGACTGCGCGTATTGTACTATACGGCGAAGAACATCATTATTGAGCGCACGTAGGGGTGTAATGTATATTGCCCTAATTGTGCCATTGGTATGCTCTTGTTGGGCAAGCATAGTAAACACGGGCAAGACAGCAGCTTCAGTTTTGCCAGAGCCTGTAGGAGCGACCAGCAGGCAGTTTATTTTCCTTGAAATGATTGGCAATACCTTGTGCTGTATTGTAGTTAGAGAAGAAAACCCTTCTTTTCTGAATTTGTTTATAATAATATCTTCTGCAGTATGATAATGATTATTATTAGTGTAGTCCTTACTTCTCAGTGTCTGCAGCTGTTCCGGTGCGCTGCTGTTGTTGTTCTCGTTTTGCTTTTGCGCTTGATCTTTCATAAATCATCACCGCGAATAGGCCGGCAATGAACAGCCCTACGGCAACCATGACATACGAGTCAAAGTTTGCAATTGCTTCTCCACTCATAGGAGACTAAAGTCATTATACGCTCAATAAATATATTCGTATATTATTTGGCCCATGATAATAGGAATACACAAGACTAGCGTGTCGATCAGTTATATGCATTTATTGCAATTTTGGTATGTGTTGGATATGGATAGTTTTTCATCAATGTGGCGCGATACTGTCGGCATTGTATGCAGACCTTAGTCTTGATTTTCTGGATTCTGGAATTATGGGCGAGTACAAAGACGATAGAATTTTGATAAGGCGTAAAAAATTGGATAGTCGTCCATGCTACGTGAAGAAGAAGAAGAAGAAGAAGAACACTTTGATGAATGACTTACAAAGTTGATTCTACAGCTGTCTCTGTAGATAATCCACTTAATGCCAATTGAGTAATGCCTAACTTTTTTCTTGAACTAACTCAGATGAGGTTCTCTTCCCTCAAAGTGCTTCCTGATAGGTTCAATTATCTTGTTAATATGAGTTGCAGTTGAGTTCTTCAAATCCATTGGATGGATCTTTTTTGTAACAAAATCATGCTCTACATCCTTGTAACTTGTATATGAGATACTGCCACCATATCTGGTAGGACGCTCAATTACAAACTCATCAAACTCATGGAATACTACATAGCGCACTAGCTCTAGGATTGGGTTACCTACTGTAACTTCTACAGGGCAAAATGCTTTACCTATCTTGTTGCGGATCGACTTTTCGTCATCGTGGATAAGTATCCCACTTGCTGGCTTACTCTTGCTCATCTTGCTCGATATCCTCGTATCTTCACCAGTATCTTTATCAAGGCTGATTCGCAAAGGCTCTGACAGGCCTGGCAGCAAATGATGATGCACAAGTACCGGGACCTTCCAGCCAAGTTTGGGAAAGATCTCCCTGACAAGCATATGGATCTTTCGCTGATCCATGCCAGCGTGCACAATGTCAAGGTCAAGTGCCTTTATGTCAACTGACTGCATTGGTGGATATAGCAACTGTGACAAGTCAAGGTTCTTTTCAGCCTCGCTCCTGCCCATTATGGTAAGAGATCTCATCGTTCTTGCAAGCGTCATGTGCTTTGAGAAGTGCACAAAGTTCTCCCAGTAATCTGTAGTCCTTTTGTAGAGATCGCTTCCAAGCACAATATTAACGCCAGGGCAGAAGAATTTGAAAGCCTCTGTGTAATATTGGGAGACTTTCTTTATCCTGTCCCAGTCGCCTCCCATCTTGTCATTGATGTACGTGTGCCAGTCAGCTAGAAAGACGGTAGTGTTGATGCCGGCCTTCATAAAGTCGTTTATCTTGAATCCTGTCATGACAAGGCTTCCAATGTGTAGCACACCAGATATTTCCAAGCCGATATAGTGCTTTGGATGAGTCTTTGTTTCTATCAGAGTACGAAGCTCGTCTGCAGTGACAATCTCCTCTGTAGGCTCACGCATTATGAATGCCAGTCGCTCATCGACATCCATTGTTGTAAGAGAAATGCGAATAACACACTTCTATAAACCTTATACTAGGCAGATCTTGGGTAGTCAATAAGTCAAGATATTATTCTCAAGCAAACAAGAGAAATAAATTCCCATTCATAAGGGACCACCAAGTTGTTAGCTGTACTATTTGCCCCTTTTTTACCAAACCATATAGCATGTGATATAGAAGCGCAGAGGTGACTATAGAGCAATAGTTGTATGGTATCTTTAGCCTGTTTTCGAAAAATCCTTAAACCCCCTTTATATTCTATTTTGATTGATAGTATACGTGGGAAAACATCATTACACACTTGGAGTTATAGCGCTCGCTTTTATCATATCTTCTGCTAGTTTGCTGCTGTCATCTCCAGTATTTGCTCAACAAAACGATTCCCAACAAGCCAACACTACAGGCAATGATACCTTGTATGCTCAATCTCCAGTACCAACTGACGATACCCCTACAGGGCTAAACATTACAAGCACAGATATACCTGTACTTCAGCAGGTATCTGAGAAAGGTATCTATCTAGTAGAGCTAAAATGGCCTTTAACCTATACTGATCCAGAGAATTCCCTACAAGTAGAAGTAGTATTCAATAACGCCAGTGCTCCACCGCCTACTGAGAATACAATCCCTCAGACAGAGGACAACTTAACTGGGTCAGGTGTTGAAGATGCACGTACTGTTCCCGAGGTCCTTGGAGGTGAGCCTATGCATGTCGAAAGCTACGATATGGCAATTTTTACTCCCGATGGCAGAAAATTATGGGAGCAGCTTGACCAGCCAGGGCAAGGTGGACGGGCAACGCAGAGAATCGAGCTTGATAGCAACTACACAGGTCCAGTCACAGTGCGTATAAGCGACATCAGGCCAGGCGATAGTATGGGCCAAACTGCTAGTGGAGCTGACATGACAGACGCAGTGACATTTACTGTTACAATAGCACCAGAATTCTCAATTGTACCAGTACTGCTTGCTATCGGGATTATAGTTACTATTTTGCTATTCAGAGGCGGCGGCAGCGGCTTATATAAGATTAATCTGAAAAGATAAAAATTGCATGTTCACAGTCTTTGTGTATGAGCGATATCATTTCATGGGACAAGGCCATTGGCAAGAAGGTGAAATCAAGTGACGACAAGGACCTTGGCAAGGTTGAAAGCATAACCCTCGATTACATTCAAACAAAAGAGGGCATGGTATCGAAGACCTATTACTTTATCCCAAAATATCATTTGAGTGGATACGACGGTGACAAGCTATGGGTTTCACTTACAAAGGACGAAGTAAAAGCAAAGTTTGAGAGAGAAAATGCGCCTGAGCCATCTGAATGGGAGACTCAGGAATATAGAGACCGCAGGACAACTATGACGCGGGAGCACCCAGACTTTGCCACAAACATTCCTGCGTACAAGCCTTCTTCAGACATGGTTCAGATGTCATGGGATAAGATCATTGGCAAGAAGGTGAAATCAAGTGACAAAAAAGATCTGGGCGACGCAGAAAGCGTTGCAACAGATTATATCGAGGTCAAGGAAGGAATGATGAGCAAAAAGCACTACTACATCCCCAAGTACTACATTCAAGGCTTTGACGGCGACACCTTGTACACCTCTCTCACAAAGGATGAGATCAAAGATCGCTTTGAGCGTGATAGTCCACCGTCACCTTCAGAGTCACAAACTCCAGAATACCAAGAGCGGATACAGCAAGTAGAATCTGCCCATCCACAATTTGTTCACGGTGTGCCTTTGATGGCAAAAGAACCCTCAACTGAGATTTCAGTTGACTACTCTGGCACAACCTACGACATACCATGGGATCAACTGATCCACAAACACGCTAGGACGACTGATAAGGTAGAGATAGGATACGTTGAAAGAATTGGCAATGAGTTCATTGTGGTAAGAGAGGGTGTATCAAATGTCCACATCTATTATATTCCTAAGACCTATATCCGTGATTACGACGGAAGCGAGCTTTGGATAGATGCGCCGAGCGGCCTTGTCAGATCCAAGTTTGAGAAAGAGACTGAGCCTTCAGTTGAGGAGCTTCGAGCCATGGCAATAGAAGCTCCGCGTTATAAAAGGGGCGAGCAGCAGATGCAGCGCAAAGAAGAAACCGATACAGTCACGGTAGAAACAGACATTGATCTAGAGCAGAGCGGTACGGAAAAAAAGACAGAGCGTGCTTAACCTGCGCTATCTGTTAGGTTACTCTTATCACTAAGGAGTAATTTACAAGCCACTCTCTGTGCTTTTTGTAATCAGGGTCAGCTTCCTTCACTAGCTGCCAGAATTGGTGTGAGTGATCAAACTCTATTAGGTGCATAAGCTCGTGGATCACAACATAGTCAATGACATTAGGCGGGGCTGCTGATAGCAGAAGGTTGAAATGCAGATTTCCCTTTTTTGAGCAGCTGGCCCACCTCGACTTTTGACTCTTTATCGATACTTTGTTATACTTGACATTAAACCTACTTGCAAGCACTGGAAGTCGGTCTGCAATTATTCTGGTAGTCTGCTGCATGTACCATTCGCGCATATGCTGTTTATATCTGCGCATATCAGTAACATGAAACGTTATCAGTTTAAGAGCATCACTGATGATCGTTGACGGCTGCCTATCCTTTACTACATGGAATCGATACCTGCTGCCGAGGAAATAGATGGTATATGGCTCAAGTCCTCTGCAACGCTCTTTTAATTTGCCATAGTATTGAGAGGTCTTGAGTATCCAGTCGCGCTTTGAAGCAACAAAGATCTCAAGCTCTTTGACATTGTAATTTAGTGGTACAATTGCATGCACGCCATTCATGCCGGATACCAAGCGCAACCTCTTTGTCCGCTTGTTTGGGCAAATATCAATTCTAATGGTCGTGTTCTCGGTAAAAACAAGTGACAGAGACAATCTACAGATTTAGTTTTGACAGTTGTTAAAGAATTTTATGTAAATAAAAAGATATACTTGATTATAATTTTTTTCTTTCTCTAAATACGTGCGAATATAGAATAAATGCATGCATGGTATATAGATGCACTTGACCTTAACTAGAGGATATGCGAATAGAGTAGTTAGAGGAGGCGAGGATATCAGTTCGCTACTAGCTCGCCACCAGTACACACACCTGTTGGTACCTTTGTTGTGTAGTTGAACCACTTTTCTTATTTTTGTGGACCGGAAAAGCAAATAACAACAACAAATTTTATCGCTTTGACTGGGAGGTACTAGTTAAGATCAATCAATAGAAAAATCTATGATAACATTGCATATTATCCTTTTTAATAAAATGAATTCAAACTAGAGGATATCATGGTATCAGGTAAGTATTTTAATAAAGGCGTCAAATCTTTAGATTCTCCTCATATCGGACATGTTGTGAGAGAAACATCAGACAAGATCGTAGTCTTTGGCGAAGGTGATGATAGATATGATATTCCAAAAGACAAGATTAGATTTGCAGCAGCCAATGTTTTAATCGACTTACCATTCCATGAAATTGTAAAGAACTACAAAGTAAGCAGAGAGGAGCCGCTACCTGTTGATAAAGAGCATGCACATATTGCTGCAGATTTACCAGAGCCTGCAGACTTGGCAACATATGAGGGAAAATATCCAAAGTCGCTCTTTAACAAAGGTGTCAGAACACAAGACGAAGAGCATATAGGGCATGTAATGACTGAAGCTGGAGACAAGATAGTGGTATGGGGACACTACAACTGGCGCTTTGATGTGCCAAAGTCAAAGATTATTGCTGTTGGTAGAAATGTTATTCTTGGAATGGACTACAAAGAAGTGTTTAGGTACAAAGTAGACAGGAATGCTCCCTTGCCCACTGGAGAGTCAGTAGAGAAACTCGGATCATCATCAGACTTGCCCTTTGAGATTCGTTCAGAAGGGTCCAAAGATGGGAAAAAGGACTGAATAGGAAGAGGACTTAAAGCGTGTCTCTTTTTATAAAGACATGATAAAAATAGAATCTGTTAGCAAGGAGGGTATTACGCAGCAAGTGGCTTGCTATTCTCTTTTTATGCTGTTCGACTATCTACTAGTCTGCCGCTATTATTATTATTACCATTACTGCTATCGCTATATGCTGTTTTGTAAGCTTGGTAATAGACTGATTTGATGCTTTCTGCCAATGCTTGAAGTCCCTCATCCCTATCATTAATGTCATTCTGTAAGCCGTTGGGTTCTATGCCTAATGACTTTAGTTCATTTTGCAAATA
>DATFBV010000083.1:0-26700 GCA_035253605.1 Nitrososphaera sp. | reverse complement strand
CTTGGAAAAGTTGTACTTATTAAGCTTAAGGGTGGCAAAGTCATCAGAGGAAACCTTCACGGTTTCGACCAGCATATGAACCTGTTGCTTGAAGATTCAGTAGAAATTCTAGAAGAAGGCAAGTCTAATGAGTTGGGCACTATCGTCGTCAGAGGAGACAATGTGGTCATTATCTCACCACCGCCAAAGTAATAGCGTATGGAGAAGCTGAGTGAGAAATGACAAAAGGCACTACATCGATGGGCAAGTTCACTCGTAAAAAGACCCATATCAGATGCAGAAGGTGTGGCCACAATTCATATCATAAGCGAAGTAAGCGGTGCGCAAAGTGTGGCTACCCGGAACCAAGAATTCGCAAGTACAACTGGATTAAACGACAGGTCATCTGATACAACAGAAAAAGCTTTTCTTCTAGCAAGCCTTGGCAAACCCATATAATGTCGACAGAAATCGCCGTCATCGCCGGCTCATCTATTATAGGCGTAATATCTGCAATATTTCTAGAAAAGCTTTTTCGATTCAGAAGTAGCAATAAAAAGCATGCACGGTCATCGTCATCATCCGTTGCTTCCATAAGGGCGGAACTTTTGTCACTCCTGTTTGAGAAGAACCTTACAGCTGAAGCAATTACTCGGGTATATGAGGCAGCTCGGGATGGCAGGATCGACAGGTTTGAGCGTGACAAACTATTGCTAAAATACAAACAGCAACTCGATTCCCTCAACCAAAAGGTTGCTTACCTACAGCCCGTGGCAGACTTTTCGGACCTCAAGGAACTACGCAACAACCTTGTATACCTCCTAGAGGATAGGATTTCTGCGCTTGACAAAAAGCTATTAGAGCTTTCTAAATCAAATCCTCCTTCCCAGGATGATATTGACCCAAAGGTGAAAAAGATACTCGTTGAAACGTCTAAGATGCAGCAATCTGTTTCTCCTATAGAGCAAAAGATATTCAAGGCCGACGAACAAAGCATTGAGCAGTTACATAAGGAGATAGTTCAAGCGCTACAACATCTTGAGCAGGTTGAGATAGACAAGGACTAATAGTTTAGCAGATAAAATGTTTGGGAAGGCTTGAATATTGCCAGCAGCATAGTATGTTCCTTTGGTTTTTTCCAATCTCATTCTGCTTTATAAGGAATTTACAGCTGTACTGTATACTATGTTCTATGAGAATATCATATATAGAAAAGCAAATAGTATAGAAAATTCCCACTTATTGAATTGGTAGCACGCTTAATCGATGGTAAGGTCGTTTCGGCAGATGTAAAATCAAGAGTGATAGAGGCGGTTCGAGAATTGAAGGAAACCGGTGTCCAGCCTTGCCTTGCAACAGTGCTGGTCGGAAATGATCCTGCATCTGCAACCTATATTGGGAGCAAGCATAAGGATGCAAAAGAGGTAGGTATTGTCACGAGAGATCATAGACTTGCCGCCACTTTCAAGCAGAAGGAGCTGCGCGAGCTCGTGCAACTCCTAAACAATGATCCTGAGGTCCATGGCATTTTAGTACAACTACCTCTGCCCTCTCATATCGATGAATTTGATATACTCTCCTCCCTAGGTCCGATGAAGGATGTGGATGGCTTGACGCCATATAACATTGGTATGCTGCAGAATGGTATAGCAGCACTTAAGCCCTGTACACCTTCTGGCATCATGGAGCTTTTGGACTATTACAAAATAGATGTAGCCGGAATGGACGTAGTCATTGTAAACCGCAGTAACTTGGTGGGAAAACCACTTTTGATTTTGTTGTTGGAACGAGATGCCACTGTGACAATTTGCCATTCAAAGACAAAGGATCTTAACGAAAAGCTACGCAGTGCAGATCTGATTGTTACTGCGGTGGGCGACCGTCGGCGCTTCACGCTTACTGCAAATATGATAAAGGAAGACGTGATCGTTATCGATGTTGGGATAGCTCGACTCGATGGCAAGCTGACCGGGGATCTTGACTTTGACTCTGTAAAGCAAAAAGCATCTTGGATAACGCCGGTGCCAGGCGGAGTGGGCCTTATGACCCGCGCGATGCTTTTGAAAAATACTGTGACTGCTGCTTATTTTATAACACGAGAGATGAGTAGATAACTGCTGTTAAGCAAAAAAGAAATACGACAAGAGATACTTGAAAGACGCAACAGGCTGAATTCTAAGGAGATTGCAAAAAGGAGCAAAAACATACAAGAATTTGTAATAAACAGCAAGGAGTTCCAGTCAGCCAAGATTGTTGGAGCTTACTTTGCATTGGGTTCTGAGGTAACTACAGAATTGATAATTGAGCATGCAAAAATACTGGGTAAAAAGATCGCTCTGCCAAGAGTCGAAGAAGATTATATCACATTTTATGAACTGTCATCTACAAAATCCTTAATCAAGGGCAGGTTTGGTGTCATGGAACCTCTACCACATGAGCACATCAGTGAGATCGATATACTTGTCGTGCCTGGTGTTGCTTTTGATAAAAAGGGTAACCGCCTTGGATATGGTAAGGGATATTATGACAGGTTACTGTCGGGTAAGCGAACATTTTCTATTGGGCTTGCATACTCGTTTCAGTTGCTTGAAAATCTACCACATGACAGGTATGATAAAAGATTGGATGCAATCGCTAGTGAAGATGGCATTCATTACGCCTAGCGGCCTATTGCCCTTCTTGCAATATCTGTCCTGTAATGGTGGTCGTTTTCTCCCCATTGTATTTTCCTGACCGCGGAGTAGGCATTGTCTATTGCCCTTCTTGCATCCTCTCCAAGAGCAGTTACTGCTAAAACCCTTCCGCCATTAGTCACAATCCTGCCCTGCGAGTCCCTTGCTGTCCCGGCGTGAAAAACCATGACATGTGGCCCAAATTCAGAGTTAAGACCCTCTATAACTTTGCCCTTTTCATAACTGCCCGGATATCCCTTTGCGGCCATTATCACACACACGGCACTCTGGTTCTTCCATTCGATCTGCGACATTGATTCGAGTCGCCCATCTACTGCTGCATTGAGGTACTCATAAAGGTCAGGCTTCATCCTCATCATTATGGGCTGGCACTCTGGATCGCCCATTCTTACATTGAATTCAAGTACATAGAGCTTTTTTGTATTTTCCTCAATCATTATGCCGGCATAGAGAAAGCCCTTGAACGGAGTGCCGCGGTTTCTCATTGCAATCATAGCTCGCTGCATCACATCCTTTACGATCTTTTCATGAAGGCCACTGTCAATTACTGGTGTAGGAGAATAGGCTCCCATGCCACCAGTGTTGGGACCTTTGTCGTCATCATATATCCGCTTGTGATCTTGGCTTGTAGCAAGAGGCATTATTGTTTTGCCATCGCACAGAGCAATGAAGGATGCCTCCTCACCAGAAAGCCGCTCCTCAATGACTACTTTAGTTCCTGCAGCGCCAAACTCCTTCTTGATCATCATGCTGTCAATCGCTGCAATAGCTTGGTCAGTGCCGTCACACACTACTACACCTTTGCCTGCTGCAAGGCCATCAGCCTTGATTACTTGTGGTCTGCTCTGTCTGACAACATAGTCCTTGGCCTTTTGTGCATCAGAGAATACTGCAAATTCAGGAGTCCGGATTGCTGCATCATGCATGAATTCTTTGGCAAAAGCCTTGCTGGTTTCAAGCCTCGCAGGCTCTTTTCTAGGCCCAAAAATGCGCAGATCCTCTTTTTCAAAGGCATCAACAATTCCAAGCGAGAGAGGCTCTTCAGGACCCACAACAGTCAGCAGGTTGTTCTGGCGTTTTGCGAATGACACCAATTTATCGATGGCATTGTGCTCGATACTGATATTTTCAGATGTACCCCCATTGCCTGGAGTAAAATAGATCTTGCTTACGTGTTTACTCTGTCCAATCTTCCAACCAAGAGCGTGCTCTCTGCTTCCAAAACCAACAATTAGAACGTTATCAGATGCCATAACGATGCCAAAAGACAGTTGGCTAATAAACTGTTTGATTATGATTCTCTTACTTTTTTCGTTTCCCCTTTTAAGCAATATGCGTGTCTACTGTGCATGGGCTCAGAGCAGGCTGCATCTGACAGAGGGCGCGCTCGACGAGGCCTTGCGTCTGCCAACGAAGAGACGAGGCAACGAGTTGCACGGAAAGGTGGTATTGCGCCGCACCAGAAGAGGGGCCTGGCGGCGGCAAATTCAGACACTAGACTAAGGGTCGCAAAGGCAGGTGGAGAAGCAAGGGCAAACGATAGAGAAGGCCTCAGTGAGGCAGGAAGGCGGGGCGGCGAAGTCGTTAAGGAGCGTTATGGCGCGGAATTCTATCGAGAAATAGGAGAAAAGGGCGGCGGAGCTGTTAAGGAGCGTTATGGCGCGGAATTTTACAGCGAGATTGGTAAGCGGGGTGGTGAGACTGTCAAGCAGGAGCGCGGAGCAGAGTACTATAGCACTATTGGAAGAAAGGGTGGCGAAGCAAGAACAACATTAGAAAAGCCTGAAGTTCGCCACAATCAGCAGCAGCAGCAGCCGTCTGATACTGCACAGCCAGGTACTACCAATACTCAAGTATCAACTACGGCTTAGGACATTTATGATATCCTCTGCTACTGCCCGCAATAGGTGAATATAATCAATGTCATTAAACTCAATAGCCGTGAATGCTCTTTGTTGTATAGTTTTTCTGACACTCTTTAAATGATAGCAATCCTGTCCACCTGACAGAGTAGTAAAATAAAAGTCCTTGCAGGAGCAAAAGCCAAGTTCGGGATCTGTCCAATATTCATTATCTCTACCTATAACGACCCATAATTTTTTGCCACTTGGCAGAAACAACATCTGTTTGACGCCCCCTGACCTTACCGTATAGTCTACTCTCGACTGCACGACTAACTTATTTGCCCGATCGGGGGTATAAAAAGTGTGAAGATACGACCTATTCATCCACATCCTGCCATATTGCTAGAAGATGAAAGTAGAAAATACATTACAGTATCGGATTTGCATATCGGGCTTGAAGCAGATCTGTTAGCAAAGGGAATAACCGTTAGCTCAAGCCTTGTCTCTGATATGGTCGCCGAACTATTAGATCTTGTCCACTCAGAGCATGCAGATGGCATCATATTGCTGGGCGACATAAAGCACACGGTTGGCTCAATAAGCAGACAAGAGTGGGATACTGTGCCACTATTCTTGAATCAGCTATCCGCCAACACAAATGTCTACCTTGTGCCGGGCAATCATGATAGCAACATTGGACAACTGGTTCCAATGAATGTAAACATGATAACTAGCAAGGGAATGATGCTTGGCGATACGCTTTTGGTGCACGGCCATAGTATGCCTTCTGATGTTAGAGGACATATCAAGCGAATAGTGATGGGGCATGTACATCCTGTGTTTTTGAGAAAAGGGAGTGTGATAAACGGCGAGCGGGTATGGCTATATATTCAGGCAAGAAAGGAAGATATTTTTGCGGAGAAGGGGATACTTGACATTATAGTAGTACCAACCTTTAATCCATATCTTTATACCACTGGCGAAAAGCCACATCATAAGTCCTTTTCGCCCATACTCACAAGAGTAATGCACCATGGCGTGAGGAAGTGCATTGTTGTTACGCTTGACGGCTCTATTGTAGGCGATGCAGCACTTCTTCCACGCATTTTATAAAATGAATCTTCCTCTTATGTCGCACAGTGAAAATGCATCCTAGATGAAAGAAACCGAACCCACGGCATAAATGGTTCTTATTAACCAGAATCAACCATAGATATATGCCTACAAGGCCATAATTGAATTTCTTCTAACGCCTGTAGTTACTCCAGCTTATTGTAACTTTTAAGCGGTATTATGGTAGGAGTGTTATCACGCAGCCACTGGAGCGTCTTGATGAATGAACTCGTTGCTTCAAATGTAGTTAAAACAGGTATGCCCATTTCAACTGCTTTTCTTCTTATCTGATACTCGTCATAGAGCATGCCCACATACTTTTCAATCGTAGACGTGGCTGGAATGTTTATGATAAAGTTGATCTTGCGTTCGTATAATAAGTCGGCGATATTCGGCTTGCGATCCGGCTCACTTATCTTGTAGACTAGTTGTATGTCGTTAAAGTTATTGTTCTCTATGAATTCTGCTGTGTGCTCTGTAGCCATAATTCGGTAGTTCATGGACGTAATGAGCGATATTATAGGCAGCAATTTCTCTTTGTTCTTTTGTCCACCCACGGTTATTAGTGCCGATCCTGACAGTGGTAGAGAATAGCCGGCAGCCATGTATGCTTTAGACAATGCATCATAGAAACTATTGCCAAAACATGCAACTTCGCCAGTTGATTGCATCTCTACTCCAAGCACCACATCTGAACCTTCAAGCTGCATGAACGAGAACTGAGGCACTTTAATCCCAAAGCCCGTAGTTTTGAGCCACAGGTCCTTAACAGTAGGCGGAAGCGGCTTGCCAATCATTGCTTTTGCAGCGAGGTTGATAACATTATAGCCTACGAACTTGGACACAAAAGGCATAGAGCGCGATGCTCTAACATTTGCCTCTATCACTAGTACTTCTTCATCCTTGACCAGATATTGAATGTTAAAGGGGCCTCTGACATTGAGAGCTTTGCCTATCCTGATGCTGTAATCTGTAATGGTGTCGATTGTCTTCCTATCAAGCCGCCAAGGAGGTATACTCATAATCGCGTCGCCAGAGTGGACACCCGCATTGTCTATGTGTTCAATAATAGAGCCGATGATAACTTCGTTGCTGTCTGATACTGCATCTACTTCGACCTCTGCAGCGTCCTGGAGGAATTTGCTAATGACAACTGGATGATCTGGGCTGATGTTTGTTGCATCAGTCAGAAAGCCCTCTAGCTGTTGCTCGCCCCATACTACCTTCATTGCTGCACCGGAAAGTACATAGGATGGTCTGACAAGCACAGGGTAGCCGACGGTGTCTGCAAATTCCTTAGCTTCTGCAAGTGAGGTGAATTTTCTCCATGCTGGCTGCTTTATCTTAAGTAAATCAAGCAACTGTCCGAACTTGGCCCTGTCTTCGGCCTTGTCAACATTTTCGCTGCTAGTACCGACAATATTGATACCACATTTTGCCAACTTGGGTGTTAGGTTGTTTGCCGTCTGACCACCGACGCATGTGACCACCCCTGTTGGCCTTTCTTTCTCACAGATGTCTAGCACACGCTCCAGCGTCAACTCTTCAAAGTAGAGCCTGTCGCAGATATCGTAGTCCGTTGAGACTGTTTCCGGGTTGCAATTGATGACTGAAATTTCCTTAATTCCATTTTCTTTTAGGCCCCACACTGTGTTGACAGTTCCCCAGTCAAATTCTACACTGCTTCCGATTCTGTAGGGGCCAGCGCCAAGCACTATAATCCTACTTTTACTACTGTTCTTCACTTTGACGTCATCAGTATCGCCGCCGTACGACAAATAGAGATAGTTGGTCTTAGCTGGCCATTCTGCAGCCAGCGTGTCTATTTGCTTTACTGCAGGCCTGATGTTAAATTTATGTCGCAGGTTACGAACCTGCATCTCCTCAAGATGGAGGCACCGCGCTAGCTGCTTATCCGAAAATCCCATCTTTTTCGTCTTCCTTATGAGCTGCTCATCAAAGCTGTTGGATTTACGGAGGATATTATCTTCCATATCGACTATATTCTTTATTTTGAGCAAAAACCATGGATCTATTCCTGACAATTGATTGATGCGTGGGATGGTCAATCCGGCCTTTATGGACTCAACTACTGCAAATATTATCTCGTCTGTTGGATGTATAAGCGCCTGCTCGATCCTCTCAATATCTTCTGCAGCAGACTGAGACGACAAATTTGCATTTGCGACAAGGCCATCTTTGCCGGTGTCGCACATCCTAATTGCCTTTTGCACCACTTCTTCAAAGGTTCTGCCTATAGCCATCACTTCGCCAACCGATTTCATTGTGGTGCCAAGCTTGCGCTTAACAAGCTCAAACTTCGAGAAGTCCCATCGTGGCATTTTGAGCACAACATAATCAAGTGATGGCTCAAAGCATGCAGTCGTGGCTTTTGTGATCTTGTTAATAAGTTCAGGCAATGAATACCCTAGGGCAATCTTGGCAGCCATGTACGCAAGAGGGTAACCGGTTGCCTTGCTTGCAAGGGCGGACGAGCGAGACAGTCTTGCATTTATTTCGATAGCAGCAAACTGTTCTGATGTTGGGTTAAGGCAAAACTGGATGTTGCACTCACCAACAATATCACAGTAGCTAGTCGCCCTAATAGCAGCTGAGCGCAGCATATGATATTCATAGTTGTTGAGCGTCTGGGACGGCGCGATGACTATGTTATCTCCAGTGTGGACACGCATTGCAAGAACATTTTCCATATTGCATACAATCACACTGTTCCCTTTGTAATCGCGCATAACCTCGTACTCAATCTGCTTCCAGTTACCTACATAGCGCTCTATCAAAACTTGATGAACCATGCTGAGATTAAGACCTCTCTGTACAATTTCCTGCAATTCGTACTCGTTGTGTGCGACGCCACCACCCCTTCCGCCTAATGTGTAAGCTACTCTAATGATGACCGGGTAGCCAATCTCTTTGGCTGCCTTAAAAGCTTCCTGCAATGAATTAACTGCAAAACTCTGTAACACTGGCACTTCGCTCTTTATCATGGCTTCCTTGAACCGCTGTCTGTCTTCAGTGATGTTGATTCCTCTGACCGGGGTGCCAAGAACCGTTATGTTGTATTTTTGCAAGATGCCTTGCTCATGCAGTGAGACACCACAGTTGAGGGCTGTCTGGCCTCCAAAGCCTAACATTATTGAATCAGGCCGCTCTGCCTCGATAACCCTCTCCACATAGTTCGTATTTATTGGAAGAGGATACACTCTGTCTGCAAAGCGCGTGTCAGTTTGGATAGTCGCAATATTGGGATTTATTAGGATGCTCTTTATTCTTTCCTCGGCAAGTGCCTTGAGGCATTGGGAACCAGAGTAGTCAAATTTGCGGCCAGTTTTTATTGCTGGCTTTCGCCTGCCTCTCCAATCTTGATTGCCCCGCTCCCGAGGACAAGAACTTTCTTTATTGTTTCATTTCTCGGCGATCTTTCTCCCTCCTATTTTTTTTATTTATTACAAATTTTTTCAAAGGTTTTGGAGTTCTTTTCACAGACTCCAGTTCTACAGCTTCTACTGGATCTGTCTCATCCATCATACCGTTGGCAATAATTTCTCTAAATCTGTCGAACACAAACATACAATCATAGGGGCCCGGCGATGCTTCAGGATGAAACTGGACAGCAATTATCGGTTTGCTATTGTGCTCAAACCCTTCAACTGTGTTGTCGTCAGCATTTGAGAACCAAACCTTAAAGCCCGTCTTACCAAGGCTCTTTGGGTCAATGCCGTAACCATGGTTCTGGCTGGTAACATACACTTGGTTGTCGCGCAAATTTACGCATGGCTTATTCTGACCTCTGTGGCCGAATCTTAACTTGTAAGTGTTGGCGCCGCCTGCAAGCGCAAGGATTTGGTTGCCAAGACAGATGCCCAGAGTAGGAGTAGACGTATTGATCAACTTTGAAGCGGTCCTGATCGTACTAGCGCAGACCTTTGGGTCGCCCGGTCCATTGCTTATCACCACCCCCTTTGGGTTATATGACATAGTTTGCTTATACGTTGCATGCCAGGGTAGCCGGACAACCCTGTAGCCCGTGCGCATGATATTGCGTATAATACTATATTTCACGCCGGTGTCAAGCACTACGACGCAGTCCTTGCTCTTGTCGCCATATTCTTGAGCCTCTTTTGTCGAAACCTCTGGCATAAAGTTCAATCCCTCGTACTTGGCACTTGCAAGCATGTTCTTTAGGAGGGATTCATTAATGGCATTTTCAGACACAACAATTGCCCCCATCATGACTCCATGCTCCCTTAACTTTTTTGTCAGCTCTCTTGTGTCAATATTATAGATCCCTGGCACCTTTTCCTCGTAAAGCCATTGATCGAGTGTCTTTATACAGCTCCAGTGGCTTGCAATGTCAGATAGATCATGAATAAGCAATCCTTTGACCTGAATCCTATCTGACTCAAAGAACTTGGGCAGACCATACTCGTCCTTTATGTCATAGCTTGGGACCCCATAGTTACCCACAAGCGGATAGGTAAGACACAATATCTGACCCCTGTAAGAAGGGTCCGTTAGAGTTTCTGTATAGCCAACCATGCCTGTATTGAATACTACTTCGCCAGCGATCCCTGACGGATAGCCAAAGCCAATGCCATCAAAAACAGTACCGTCTTCTAGCATCAGCTTGGCAGCATATCCTGTGTATGTCTGTTTAAGTGTAGGAATTTTTTGAACCCTTACCAACTGTCAAGAGTAGCAAATTTAAGTTTTGCTTTACGCAGGATAGAGTAATATTGTTGAGAATCTCATGATAATATGTCGTTGCACGATGGCTGACCAACAACAACAACAACGCTGTGCCATTTGTGGCTCGCGATTTGCTGAGAGAAAATGCTACTTTTGTGAAAGCAAAGTATGTACATCCTGCACTGTCCCAGCAGATGTATCCGGCTATACTACTAAATGCATCAGCTGCTACAGAAAAAGGATAGATAGGCTTGGGTTCACGACTCTCTTGAAGAGAAATTACTACCTCAT
Source organism: Nitrososphaera sp. (assembly GCA_035253605.1). Classification (GTDB taxonomy): domain Archaea; phylum Thermoproteota; class Nitrososphaeria; order Nitrososphaerales; family Nitrososphaeraceae; genus Nitrososphaera. Next base: position 16,073 of record DATFBV010000083.1, on the reverse strand, counting down.
AGGAATCATTGTGGCTTTCTGGCTCTTCACTGTATTTCCTTTGCCGTTTATGCAGCTCGCCGGCATACATGTCGATCCTAGTGCCTTCCAGCCTGTTCTGATAGCGACAGCAGTCATGACTATTCCTTTTATATTCATGTTTCTGGCATGGCAAAAAAGGGCACCTAGAGGCTCTTAATAGCACAGATTTAACATGAAACATAAAAAAACTCTATTGAACATATTTGTTATCCACACCTGGAAAGCCGATTCGCTTGAGGGTCATCTAGATTAAAAGAAGAAGATGGAGCCACCCAGAGGTGTATATATAATTGTCAGTTCTGAGCACTGATCTTATGTGACACCTAGCGGTCAGGTCTTGACAATCAGAGCAAAGCGAGACAGGTTAGCTAATACATCACTTTTCCGACAAGTGCAGCAAATTCGGTAGTGGAGAGCTTGCCACCGATATCTTTTGTCTTTTTATCCTGCTTGAGGACAGTGATAATGGAATCTTCTATCCGTCTAGCCTCTATCATCAAATTCTTATCGCTATATTTATCGGCGAGCCATTCGAGCATCATCTTTGCAGACAGAAGGATAGAGGAAGGGTTGGCAGCGTTCTTCCCTGCGATGTCAAATGCAGCGCCATGCACCGGCTCAAAGAGAGCAAACTGATCTCCAATGTTGGCAGCTGGTCCCATGCCAAGTCCCCCGACCACCTGAGCGGCTTCGTCAGATAGTATGTCGCCAAACAAGTTAGTTGTGACAATAACATCAAATTCCTCTGGGTTGCGAATCAAGTTCATAGATGCTGCGTCAACGTATAATTCACTGTACTGAACCTTCGGGTAGTTCTTAGCAACTGACCTGCACACTGCAGAAAACAACCCATCTCCCTTGCGTAGGACATTGGCCTTGTGCACTGCAACTACTCTAAGCTTGTTATTACGCATCATCGCTGTCTTGAAGGCATATTCTGCGATCCTCCTGCTGGCCCGCTCTGATGTAACTCTAAGTGCCACTACTGTGTTTTCGTCTGTATTGAACTCCCATCCAAGGTATATGTCCTCTGTATTTTCCCTTACGGTCACAAGGTCGACATTGTGCGAGATGCTCGGAATATTAGGATATGACTTGGCCGGCCTGACATTTGCATAAAGGTTAAACATCCTGCGAAGAACGATTATCACATCAGCCGCGGTTTCGCCGACTGGTCCTTTCAGGCACGCTTGCGATTTCTTGATGATGTCTAGCGCGGGTTCCGGTAATGCTTTGCCAAACTTGGCAAGCGCACCGTCGCCGGATTCGGCTTCATGTATTTCAAATTTTGTTTGGGAATTGTCACTTATCGTTTCAAGGATCTTCTTTGCTGCCGCTGTCTGCTCTGGCCCAATGCCATCACCGTTGATAAGGGAAATATCATATCTTGCCAATTGGATAGCCTATGTAATTGCTGCAGTATCTAGCTTTTGGAGTAGAGCACCTTTCTTAGCAATACTTTGTTGATCGCGTCCATCATTGCTTGTACGGATGCAACGACAATGTCCTCTCCTGACTTGCGCGCAGATACGACGTTCCCGTCCTTATCCTCGACCCTGACTGTAACCTCTGCAAGCGCGTCAGAGCCTCCCGTTATTGAATCGAGCCTATATTCTCTTATCTTGACATTTGCCATCTCTCCTGATATCTTTTGTATCGCCTTAAGCGCTGCATCGACTGGGCCAACACCAATGTCTGATGCGATGAAATCCTTGCCATTGGCATTGAGCCTTACTACGGCAGTCGGTATGATGTTCATTCCAGTAACAATATGAAAGTCATAGAGTTTGAACTTTTCCTCAAATTTGTTGTTATCCATTACACCGCCGGCTATTGACAATAGTTCCGATGTAGTAATGGGCTTACCATTGTCGGCTATGTTCTTTTGCTTTTCCACTATGATATGAAGCTGCTCATCAGTCGGCTTGATACCAAACTCTTCAAGCATAGCCTTGATTCCATGTGCACCAGCATGCTTGCCAGCTTGGAGCCACCTTTTCCTGCCCACAAGCTCGGGGCTTATGGGCTCATAGGTAAGTGGATTGCTGATGATACCATGAGTGTGAATTCCCGATTCGTGGCCGAAAGCGTTTTCGCCAATTATCGCCTTGTTTGGTTGTACAATTATGCCCATCGTGTTTGAGACGAATTTAGAAGTTTCATAAAGCAACTGTGCCTTGATGTTGTGCTTTTTGCCGTACAAGCATTGGAGCGCCATTACAAATTCTTCAAGAGATGCGTTGCCAGCACGCTCGCCAAGACCATTTATGGTGACATGCGCGCATGCAGCGCCGGCACTTACACCTGCTATAGAATTTGCAACTGCAAAGCCAAAATCGTCGTGGCAGTGGACGCTTATTGGTAGCCTTGTAGCTTGCTTGACCTCTTCTACAAGGTCGGCAATGTATTGCGGAGTTGCATAGCCCACAGTATCTGGTATGTCCAGCCTGTCCGCACCCGCCTCTGCTACCTCCTTGAACACCTTAAGCAGGAACTGCCTATCAGATCTTGTTGCATCCTCTGCTGAAAACTCTACTTGCAAGCCATGTTTTTTAGCATATTCTACCGCGCTAATTGCTTTGTCAGAGACCTGCTGACGCGTCATCTTCAGCTTATATTGCATATGAATGTCAGAAGTTGCTATGAAAGTATGAATGTACTTCAAGTCACATTTGATAGCACTATCAATGTCGATCTGACTTGCGCGAGCAAGGCCAAAAATTTCAGCCTTCAATCCTTGCTTTACTATTGCCTTGATCGCCTGCATCTCGCCATGTGATACTATTGGAAACCCTGCCTCTATAGCATCAACCCCCAGTTCATCTAGCCGGATCGCGATCTGGATCTTCTGATCTGGTGTTATAGTCACGCCAGGCGTCTGCTCGCCGTCTCTGAGAGTAGTATCAAAGATCTTAACACTTTCGGTGTTATTCAATGATTTTTTAGACACGTTCAACTCTCCACTCCACCTCTAGGAAGGGCTGAAACTCCAGTTCTTGACAACTGCGCAATTCCATAATGCTCGACTAGGTTCTTAAACGCATCTATCTTATCAGGTGTGCCAGTTATCTCGACTGTTATTGTCTCCTTGCCAATGTCTAAGATGTTGCCTCTAAATATAGTAGCATAATTAACTATCTCACTTCTTGTTGTTGGGTCAACAGCCCTGATCTTGATTAGCGCAAGCTCACGATATACCGTCTTGTCTGTATCAAGCACCTTTACCTCTATAACGTCTATAAGTTTGCGCAATTGCTTTACCAATTGATCGAGTGTCTTTTCATCACTGTTAGTAGTTATCGTCATTCTAGAGAGGTCCTGTTGCTCAGTTGATCCCACTGTAATGCTTTCAATGTTAAAACTACGCGCCCTGAAGAGGTTGGTAACTCTGAACAGCACCCCGGGTTTGTTTTCTACAAGGGCAGACACAATATGCCAGGATTCCTTCTGAACGGTAGTTGCTGCAAACAATTTCATTAGGCTCCTACAATCATATCCTTTAGGCCAGTGCCGGGTGCTACAAACGGATAGACGTCTTCCTCGGGATCAATTGGGATGTCTATTACTGTTGCTACGTCAGATTTGAGCGCGGCTTTGATAGCTTTCTCAAGCTCGTGCATCGATTCTGCCCTCATGCCCTGAGCACCATATGCGTCAGCTATCTTGACATAGTCGGGACAGTTGTGCTGATGTACCCCGCTATAGCGTCTGTTGTAAAATGTGCGCTGCCATTGAGCTACCATTCCGAGCATGTAGTTGTTCATGAGGAATACTATTACGGGCAGTTTGTCAAGTACCGACACTGCAAGTGCGTTTTCAGTCATGTTAAACGATCCATCACCAGCGATATCGACTACAGGAACATTCGGTTTAGCTGCCTTGGCACCTATTGAAGCCGGAAATCCAAAGCCCATTGTGCCAAGGCCGGTCGAGCTGAAGAACGTGCCAGGTGTTATCACGTCAAAGTGCAAGGATGCCCACATTTGGCACTGGCCAACTTCTGTCGTGACTATGGCATTAGCCGGCAACAACTCGCGCAATTTCTTGAGCGACTTTTTAGCTGTTATCTCTCTTGGGTAGTCCTTGAGGGTTTCAGCATAATACTGTATAAGCTCTTTTCTACGCTTTAGCCACGGGTTATCTGAGTCTTTTTTAATCATCTTCTTTGAGAACAGCTTAACAAGCGTACGTAGTGAGGATTTCACGTCGCCTACCAGCGCAACGTCTACTGACTTGTTCTTTCCGATCTCTGACGGGTCAATATCCAAGTGGATTATGCTCATACCCTTGCCAAACTCGTCAAATTTGCCGACAGATCTATCCGAAAATCTCGCACCTACAGCCACAATGCAGTCTGCTTCTAGGATTATTTTGTTAGCTTCTGCGTGGCCGTGCATTCCTATAGGTCCCATGGCAAGCGGGTGGTTCTCAGGGAATGCGCCCTTACCCTTGAACGTAGTCACAACCGGTATCTTGACTAGCTCTGCAAGAGCCTGGAGTTCCGAAAAAGCTCCTGAAAGGATTACGCCACCGCCTGCCATTATTATCGGTCGCTCAGCGTTGAGCAAGAGTTCGACTGCCCTGACCATCTCTGAGAGGTCTGCCTCTACGTTTGGATTATAGCCTCTAACCTTGATAAGCTCTGGAAACTTCACTTCAGCTGTTGCCTGCTGTATATCCTTGGGAATATCAACAAGTACTGGGCCAGGCCTGCCACTCTCTGCAATATATACTGCCTTTTTGATCATTTCTGGAATTTCGGCTGCAGCCCTTGGTTGAAATGAGTATTTTGTGCAAGGATTTGCCACGCCAATAATGTCTGTCTCTTGAAAGGCATCCTTGCCTATCATGGCAAGCGGCACCTGACCAGTTACGGCTACAATTGGAGAAGAATCAGCATATGCAGTGGCAATGCCTGTTATGAGGTTTGTGGCCCCTGGACCGGAAGTTGCAAAGCATACACCGGCCTTTCTCTTAATTCTAGCGTAACCGTCAGCCATATGAGCAGCCGATTGTTCATGCCTTACTAGGATATGCCTGAAGTTCGCATCTACTAATGCGTCATAAATCGGCAGGTTCGCTCCTCCCGGAAGTCCAAAGACTACATCTACGCCCTCTTTCTCTAGGGCTTGAATCAACGCTTTTGCACCTGTCATTTCAACCAATTTTATCTCTCACCAAATTGATTTGCATAAGCCGTGCTTGCTAAAGCACAGAGTTTGCCTTAGGCAACCCTCAGCAGAACCAGAACATGAATGTTGTGTCCATAACAATATCCGCTGTCAGCTCGAGGCACTTTTGTTTATGTGGAGGGAAATTATTTATAAAGTTTATGGGAAGTATGCGATAAAAGGGATTATTGCTGATGCAATCATTGTCCTATCTAGCAATGGCAACGAAGAAGTACTTGATAGAGAGAGGCAAGAGAGAGTAGAATAAGAACACCCGAAATTATTGTTACATTTGCCTAAATCAGATCGTTATCATCAAAAACCATCAATCTCAATAGCTAGTAGTGACTAAGGACATACGATAAATAAGAAGTAAGGATCGTTAATAATACTCTCGTTTCTTACCCTTTAGGTTTATCCCAGTCGCTTGAGATAACGGAACGCAATGGCATTGCATATCATCTAATGTCAAAGTCGCACTTTATTTCCCTGGTTGATCTTGTCATTTATATAGACATAATAGATCAGACACGCTTTTGCGGCATTCCAAACCTTCTCCATTGCTCTTTAGTCATTTTACCCCAATTGTGTTATCATCTTGTTGCTTAGATAGCTCAAGAAGTCTATTTGCTTGTTCCTGTCCTGTCACAGGCAATAGTTTTGGATCAAGCAAACCAACTTGAACAAGAAGAGATGCTTGATCCCAGTATATGTGTTCATGAGCAATCTTGCCACCTCTAAAATTCATTACAACCACAAAAGCAGCCTCAATGTATCTTCCTGTAGGTGCAATGCCTGGCAACATGAAATCAATTTCTTTATCGTGAGTGAAACTGAGGATAAGCTCATCAACAACCTGATTTTTGCCAACAGTTCTTGAGATACGCACAATCTTTGTGTCATCAGGCATCTTTCCTATAAAGTGATTCTTGTAGAAATTGTAAACACCAGCATACCCTACACCTCCAGTCATGACGGGAACATGATGAACATAAGGTTCTGTGGTCATTGTTTGCATTGTCGCATCTACATCGTGATCTTGAAACTCATGCTTGACGTGCTGGTCAAAGACAGTACCCAGGTTAGGCTCCTGACCCTCACTCTCATCATTAGCCAAAATGTTTCTCCTTTCGCTTATGGGTCTAAAATTGTATATATTTTTTTGATTTCTGCTTACTTCAATTTATGTTGAAGCACTATACCCTGTGATCTTTATCAAAGTTGAGCTTCACGACAGTTGGGTTCCAGCAACTGCTAAATCAAGCTGATGATCAAAAGTTGCTTCTTCATAAATGTCAGTAAGCTTTCGTTTTTTGTTTTTTCCTCCTAAGATGATGCCAACATTCTATTCCAACCTTAACACTACCTTATATTATACAATCTTATTGATCATTACTAGCATATATGGTGGAAACAAAAAATACGGATCAAGAGAAAGAAAACAACTATACCAAAATAAAGGCTGCAGAACCTGATGAGCAATACTTGGACCTTGCGAGTGGAAAAAAACTAGAGGATTTGACACCAAGACAACAGACCTGCAATGTTTGTGGGTTGACAGCCCGCAACAAGGAAGAATTACAAGATCATATTAATAATGCACATACGGATATAGCTGATGTAAAATAGACTGTATGTAAGTTTGCTCTGCGAGCATACGTTCACGAACTAGAGCCTAGAAGGGAAAGGTTCAACGTGCAAGAACATGCCTATACAATGGAAATACTTTACGTAGGATGAAGTCCGGCATTTCAGTATGTCTCCATATATGGACGTTGGTTGGTTCTGCACCTTAAGAGGACTTTAAACAATTGAATGATTGACTTAGGCTGTTGGTTGATTGATTGAATTTTTGGCTGTTATGCGTAGTAACTGTATGTGCATATATATAATTAATAATAATGAGCGAGTGGCAGTATCAGGCTAAATGCGTCACTCAGATGTTGATGTTAGGGACTTTATTTACAAATATTTTCAGCTTGCCCAAAGCAAGGAGATAGAAAAGATAGAGGAATTTCTTGATCCGCGCTTTACGAAATTTGGCGATTCACCACCCTACGATATACGTGATTTTGGAAGGGCAGTCATGCTTGAACAGCTACATTTTGCCAGCCTCTCCGACTATGATTTCAAGATTGAAAACTTGAATACTGAGGTAATTGGTGATGTTGCACTTGCTACTTTTCTGCTTGAAATTACCGGCATGATAATCGACGACTACAGCTTCCGTGGTACGTCGGTCAATAATAAGTCTCGAGTAACAATTGTCTTGCAAAAAGACAAAAAGGGTCAGTGGAAGATGGTTCACCAGCATTTATCTAAACTTGTAGGCTAGTCAAAAGACACTGAGTGGTTGACTGTAGTCCTAACAACCTTATGCCTTTCCTTCGCACTTGATTTGTCATTCTCCTTTTCTTCTAAAAAGATGCCGTATGCTTCTTTGGCATCGGAATTCTTGTGGACTATTGCCTGCACTGCTTTTATCATTGCTACGGGCCAATTTGACTGCCAGATGTTTCTTCCCATGTCCACGCCGGCAGCACCGTGAGTTATTGCATCGTGCGCAAGCTTCAGTGCCTCTGGCTCGGGAAGTTTCTTGCCACCTGCAATTATAAGTGGAACAGGACATCCTTCGACCACTTGCTCAAAGTTGTCGCAATAGTACGTCTTCACTACGTGTGCGCCAAGTTCTGCAGCAACTCTGCATGCTAGTCCAAGATAACGTGCATCACGCCCCATCTCCTTGCCAACTGCAGTCACTGCAAGGACAGGTATTTCATACTTTTCGCCCTCATCCACCAGCTTTGCTAAATTGGCAAGTGTCTGGTGCTCATACTTACTGCCTACAAATATCGATAGGGCAAGGCATGATGCATTCAGCCTGATCGCTTCTTCAATTGAAGTCGTAATCGTTTCTTTTGAAAGGTCTTCGCCAATGATGCTGGTTGCGCCAGAAACACGCAGCACTATTGGGACGTCGCATCTGGGGTCAACTGATGTCCTCAGGATTCCTCTTGTGAGCATAAGCGAGTCAGCGTAGGGCAAAAGTGGGTCTATAGCACTTCTTGGAACCTCAAGACGCTCTATCGGCCCAAGAAAGTAGCCATGGTCAACTGCAAGCATAAGGCAACGGCCGTCTTTTGGATGAATTATCTTAGCTAGTCTGTTTTGCATCCCCCAGTCCATGGTCAATCAGCTCAGACAAGTGATTTTTATTATATATAGTTTCATTAATCTGTGGTTATGATTACCTTCATAGCATTATTGGCCTCATAAGCACATTTTACCGCCTCTGCAGCCTTGCTAATATGAAACCTATGAGTAATAAGCGATCCTATGTCTAGGCGAGCTTCTGCTATCATCTTCAGCGCTTGGTTTGTTTCAATTTCAGATGCCGCATAGCTTGGGATAAGAGAGTGTTCACTCGAGTAGAGCTTACTCATGTCAAAGGACGTCTGCGACCCTTTGGGCGGGACTCCAAAGAGCATTATCTTACCGCCTCTCCGAGTCAGGTCAAATGACTGAAGTAGAGCTTTCATATTCCCCGTAGCAATGATGCAAATATCGGCACCCCTTCCACATGTTTCTAACTTGATATTATTTGCAAAGTCGTGATCAGAAATAGGGTTGAGCACATGCACGCCATATTTCTTGGCAAAGTCCAAACGAAAATTATTCATATCAATGACAAATATCTTACCTGCCCCAAATGCCAGAGCCAAAAGCATGTGCATCAATCCCGTAGGACCAGCGCCAAGTATGACGACATCGTCTCCCTTTTGGATGCTGCACTTCTTCCATGCCTTAATGCAGCATGCAAGCGGCTCAATAAGTGATGCTTCTTCAAACGATACATTGTTTGGTAGTTTTATCAGACCACCTCTTGACACGTTCCACTCTGGCACCAAAAAATGCTCTGCCAGACCGCATGGGCTGATGTTGCTAGTCTGATATGCAGGGCACATAGTATAGTCACCATGAAAGCAGTAATGACAGCAATAGCATGCGACATGGTGATGGATAAATACACGGTCGCCACGCGTAAAGCCCTTGACAGATTCGCCAACTGCTACAACCTCGCCAGCAGGCTCATGACCAAGCCTGCCTGAGACCATACTATATTCGCCATAGATCTTTTCGAGATCTGACCCGCACAGTCCGCAGGCGCGCATTTTGACAAGAACATCACCTCCGCTAGCCAGGTCTGGCACCTTGACATCATCGACAGAAACAGCATTATGTCCTTTTATAAAGACTGCCTTCATATTTCTCATCCTCTGTTCTTGCCAAATATAAAGAATAGAACCATTAAGAACCTTTAAATAATAAAAAAATAAATTTCATTTCATCTTTAAATGCTACTCCCTTCAGAGATAGAGGCAAAATCACTCATCCCGGCAGTCAGGGCTATTCTTGCAAAGAAGCTTATCAGGGAATATTTTCTCAAGGAAGAAGACGTCGCCAAGGATCTTGGCATTACTCAGGCCGCCGTCAGCAACTATGTGAGGGGAACAAGAGGAGATACAGAGCTCATTTCAAAGCTTGAATCAGTTAGAGAAGTCATGCGTATGATAGACGACATTGCCAAGGATCTCTCTACAAACAAAGCTTATGCTCCAAGCACACTTGCTAAGTTCGTGGGTCTGTGCAATTATATGCGATATACACTCATCATATGCGACGTTCACCACAGCATTGAGCCAAACATTGATGAACAGATCTGCGAACAATGCAGAGGTACTTTGGTTCGTGAACACTAATCAAGAATTTTTCTACATCATGATGATTGAAGAATTTAATAATGCTGCCAGAGTGCTATATTAGATATATGACGGGAGGCGGAAGAAAACAATGGATCAATGGCGAAACCATCGCAGGCATCGCACTGGTGTTTTTGGCGCTCTTGTTCATCTGGGCGGCGACCATGAACGCCGTATGGGCTAGGATACTATTGGCTGACTACGTTATCTTGGCAATTGGCGCGGGCTTCATTGCACTAGGTATAATAACCATGCGCAGGACAAACCGTACGCCTTCAGAAGAGGGACGTATGCATAACTACTAGTCTACACATGTAATGTTTAAAACACTGATCAGTTTCATGCAATACATGCCTGATGCCTCCGATGATGATGTCCTAGCAACATTTGCCAATACCGAGAAGACGTTCTTTGAGCTTGCAAGTGAGCAGAGACTAGCAATAGTATTCCGGCTCAATAATAAAAGTGCCAAGATATCGCAACTTGCCAAGGATCTTGGCATCACCATGCAGGAGGTCCATCGCAATGTCAGTCGCCTACAGGATGCAGGCCTAATTGAGAAAGATCCTGAGGGCATATTTTCGCTTACCACTTTTGGCAATACTATAATCAAGCAGATCCCAACGTTCAACTATCTCTCAAAATATAAGGAGTATTTTTCCGAGCATGTTTTGGGCGAGCTCCCGATCAAATTTATCATGAGACTGGGGGCGCTTGACAAATGCGAGTTCATCAAGGGCATCGTAGCAATACTTGAGCGTTGGAAGGATATTTACCGGGAGGCTGATCAATACATCTATGAAATTGTACCGCAAGTGCCAATAGATCTGATTGAGCCAGCGGTGACTAGAGTAAAGGAAAGGGCCGTAAAATATAGCTACGTCTTTCCAAAGAATGTTATCATCCCAAAAGGCAGGAAGGAACTTCTGAAAAAGCTTGGTCACAATGAACTCTTGAGCAAAGGGTCAATAGAAAGAAGAATGGTGGAAAGCGTCCAAGTCGCAGTGATACTGAACGAAAAACAGGCCTCCGTCCTTTTCCCCACACAAAAGGGGGAGACAGATATGAACATGATGTTCTTTAGCCTCGACCCCACCTTTCATGAGTGGTGCCTTGACTACTTTCGCTACCGCTGGTACGGCTCTGATATCTTTGACGAAAGCCGGCTAAAAGAAATCTAAATTTTGATTGACTACTTTAACCAGTCGATAGAAATATCTTGGTATGTACCGCTTGGGAGTATGCGTCTTATTGAAATTGGTAGCGCTTTCTGCTCTATTTCCTCGACTGCAACCGCAATCGAGCTAGTGGCATGTTCAGACACTTTAACAAGTGGAGGTGCGCCAAGTGACAGCTGAAGTGACCTTGCTCCTGTTATCCTTGCTCTCTCAAACCTTGTAAGCCAGGCAGGACCAATCAGTACCTTGTTGTCATGAGCATCAATCTCTTTCAGCTCATATTCATATTCAGCATAAGTGACTACCTCATCTGCACTGCGGGACGATTTCTTGGTGGCGATGCCGCCTTGCTCTTCTTCCTGTTTTTCTTCAATGGCAACTTTTCTGTTTGAAGTACTAGTCTTCTTGGTCGTTTTGGCAGTAGCAGATTTTTTGGATGCAGCATGTCTTTTGGAAGAATGTTTGACTACCAAGAACAATCCAAAGGATAATGGATATCTAATTAAATGTTTTGCCCTACTTCTTCAAAACTCGCACTGTAGCTATGTAACCTAAGATGATGAGCATCTTGTATTTAAATTTTCATCAGAGGTTTTTGGCGCTGTCCCGATTCTATCACATGTAGTTAGTATCATCCTTTCTCGTTAGCTCAGCCATCTTTCCATGCTATATATTATTTGGCTCTTTTGCACTTTTCTTGCAATTGACAGCATTTATCAATTTTTTAAATACGAAACATTTTCATTACATTCTACGCCCATTTTTGAAGCAATTATGCAGCCAGGAAGCGTTGGTTCAGTATCTAGATTAAAAATTGCAATCGAAATACAAGACAAAGGTTCTGCATTGGCTGAGTTAGTACGTCATCTTGCCCCTCTAACTATTGGAACCATACTAAAAAGCCTTCCACTGCAAGATAGAGTGCACAGATATGTAGACAAATTCGTATATGTTGAAACTGGGCTTATGATCGGACCAGAAAAACATAGAACACAATTTCACCGAGGTGATATCGCTTACCTTACTTCAAATAGCTCCATTTGTGTCTTCGTTCAGGACGCTAAAGTTCAGCCGATGAATTTGCTGGGTACAGTCACGTCTAACCTTGATATTATTGAGACAAGTCGCACTGGGGATGTGATGATAGTTAAACAAGCTAGCGTTTGATCAGATGGTAGACCCTGTGGCCACTGTAGCCACCTTCCGCCTTAACTATACCCTTTGCTTCAAGTGACTTGATGAAAACGTTGGCGACTGAAATCTTGACACCTATGTTCCTTGCTACGCCTTGAGTTGTTATTGCCTTCATGCCCTGGATTGCCTTCATGCCCTGGGGCTCTTCAATTGTCACAGCAAGCTTTTGCTTCTGCTGAGGCTTGGAGCCTGACTTCTTCTCTACAGCCGGTTTGATCTCGGTTTGCCCTGGCCCAGTTTGGGCACTTTTATCTGAAGCACCAGCTGGTTTCTTCTTATTGCCTCCCATTATATTTTACTTACATGCTCACCGCCCTTTATAATGTTAGCTAGCTCTGCGGTAAACTTTGTCATTTGCCTGTTTGATCTTTTGCTGCATTATCTCAATGGCAACTGTTTCATCAATTGCTGTACCTCTGTTATGATACCATCTTGCTTTGCAGAAGATGTAGTCCATGTTGAACTATCTGGCCGCTGGTATTTGACAATCTTTAGTTCTTCTTTTTTGTAGACGTCATTTGCAGTTGTTGCTGCTCTATCTACGTCTTGGTCTTATAGAATAGGGCATGTTTCCGGCCAATAACTTGTATGCTTGACCTGCTTTCTACAGGATCATCGCTAATCCTATAGAGGTTCCTCATCTTCGGCCACATTAGATGCCTTAACGCATATCATAGATTAATATTCACTCAAAGCGTACAGATTTGAAGCGCTTTGGATTTCAATTCCCTAGTAGAGACATTTGAGCATATGGAACAAACCTCGAGCAGAATTGCGCTTACTGGGTACCTTGTTACGCTTCTCAAAAAGACGCCCGCCAATATTATCGACAAGGTGACTTATCTAATTCAGGGTAAACTCTACCCCGACTATGAAGGAATAGAGATGGGGGTCGCAGAAAAAATGGTCCTAAGGGCAATTGCAACCTCCTCTGGCAAAGACGTATCAGAAATTGGGCGAATATATCAAAAGACAGGTGACCTTGGAGAGACGACACTGGAAGTAATGAAGTCAAAGAGCCAATCAACCCTATTTTCAGAGCCTATGACAGTCGAGCGCGTATATTCTACTTTTGACAAAGTTGCACGGACAGTCGGCGTTGGCTCGCAGGAGATCAAACTGCGTCTAATAAGCAGTTTGCTGAATGACGCAACGGCTGCAGAGGGATGTTATATAATTAAGTTCGTCATGGGACAGCTGCGGCTGGGCATTGCTGATTATACTGTGCTTGACGCTCTTGCTATTGCATTCACTGGTGACAAAGCAAACAGGCATGTGCTTGAAAATGCGTATAACGTCTCAAGCGACCTTGGTACAGTGGCAAGGCTGCTTGCAACTAGGGGGCTCGAAGCGGTCAGCTCGATCAAGATAACACTCTTCAAGCCTATTAGGCCTATGCTTGCGGAGCGCGTCAGGACAGCAGAAGAAGCACTTGAGCGCACGGAGAGCAGGGCAGCAGTAGAATATAAATTGGATGGTGAGCGTGTACAGGTGCACAAGGGCAAGGACAGAGTAGAATTGTTTTCAAGGAGGCTCGAAAAGATTACGAGCCACTATCCAGATGTTGCAAATGCATTACAGTCCATAAAATCAGAAGTGATATTGGAGGGCGAAGTGGTGGCCATAAATATTGAGACAGAGGAATATCTTCCCTTTCAGGAACTGATGCATCGTAGACGGAAATATGGCGTAGAGGAGGCAATGGAGAGCTATCCTGTAGTCATGAACCTTTTTGATGTACTCTACTTCGACGGCAAGAGCAAGACAGAAGTGTCATATATGGACAGGAGAAAGCTGCTAAAGAAAATAGTTGATAGGATCCAAAATGGCAAATTAAGCTTGATCAAGCAGACTATTGCAACTGAGTCATATGAGATCGATAGGTTCATGGCCGCTGCAATTGAGAATGGCTGTGAGGGTGTCATGATAAAGCATCTCCCAAGCACATACCGTGCAGGTGCAAGAGAATATGCCTGGATGAAGCTCAAGCGTGAATATACAAGCGATTTTGCAGATACACTTGATCTTGTCATCGTTGGTGCACTGTATGGCCGCGGAAGGCGCGCAGGCAAATATGGAGCGCTACTGTTAGCAGCTTATGATCATAACACTGACATGTTCCGTAGCGTAACTAAGGTAGGGACTGGCTTCACTGATGTGCACATTGAGCAGTTCTACAAAGAACTTGAAAAGCATATAGTAAGCCAGCGGCACGCAAGGGTCGATACCGGCATGGAAATGGACATCTGGTTTGAGCCTAAGATCGTTATTGAAGTTATTGCTTCCGAGATTACTCTAAGTCCATCCCATACGGTTGCCAAGAACACAATAAGGCAGGGCTATGGTCTTGCTCTACGCTTTCCAAAATTCACAGGCAAGATAAGGGACGATAAAAAGCCAGAAGACGCTACGACTATTGATGAAATTTTAGCCGCTTATAGAAGACAATTGAAGGCACTTGGCCACTCAGCCTCAAAGGTGCAGATAGAGGAGGTGGAGGATGATAAGGAAGATTGATGAGCTGCATACTACTCAGCAGTGAAACATTGGGAGAGCAGGCATAATATAGTTCTAACAATAATACCTAGAATCTAGATGGGCTTAAGTAAGCCACCGCGACAAACTCATTAGGGACGATATAAAGAGTCTCCACCCATCCTTTTCATCCTATCAAGTTCTCGTTCAATTGCGCCAGCCATTTCATCCAGCTCCTCTAGTCCCTTGAACCTCTGGTATGTTAGTCCTTCAAGTGAAAGTACGAGACTCTTTGCTGATCTATATTGCAGCATCTGGGGGTCATCAATCTCCGCAAACAAGCCAATACCCTGAATGTTGTTTCTTTTAGCATAGCCCAGTATCAGGCCATTGAAACCTGTTATCAGCGACGAGCCAGGAGTAGTCTTGTGACCTATTTTCACTATTTGATCTGTTATCTCTTGTGAGGTCGTTGTAACAAGTGTCATTGGGTCCTTGCCATAGTTTCGGTCTGTATGGAATGCGCCCAAAGTATAAATTAGTTGCACGGAGTATAACTTGGCAATATTGATGACATCCTGACACAATTCGTAAAGCTCATAATTGGTCTGAGGCTGTCCAACCCCTCCCCCAAAAACGATGACATTCTTGATGTAGCGGTATTCCCATCTTTCTTGTTGAAAGTCAATATAGCCTCCCTTATCAACAACATAATTTGGATAAGGTGGCAAGGCATACCTAAACAACCGGCTATTGAGACTCTTGTTAATAAAATCGATGGCGATACTCCCGACGTTTCCCATGTCCTGCATGGCTGCAATCATTATTGGTTTGCTTACATCGGGCTGCTCAAGATTAACAAATTCCATTGAATCTCTTTTGACACCAGACAATAAAAGAGTTAGTAAGTTGCTTCCTGCAACAATTAAAAGCCGGCCCTTGTGTTGTCGATTTACCTTGTCAGGGAGTCCTTTAGTATCAGGTGAATATAAGATTGCGATTGAAGGCTGGAAGGCACGCAAAGACCAATTGCTTAGACAGCGAGAATCAGTGATGAGGATAAACTACAGGGCGGAAAAAGTGAACATTTTATCATTTTTGAAGCAAAAGAATGGTTGAAAGTAAAAATATGCTGTGTATGCATTAGTACACAGTCGTGGATAGCAAGTTTCTCAGCGTAATATCTAGGCTTAATCGGCAGTCAAACCGGGAAAGAAGCGGTAGAGTAAAAGTTGCACCTGATCAGGAAATGCTTGCCATTACAGCCGATACTG
>DATFBV010000082.1:0-4064 GCA_035253605.1 Nitrososphaera sp. | reverse complement strand
ACAACCTACATGACCGCATGATAAACAGAGCCGTAAATGTACCCAATCAGAACCCATTTGCAGACACTCTTCACAACCGTCTGGTGTTTTTGCTTCTATATTTTGATTTACCTCCTTAAGATGAGGATCTGTATGTTTCATGCTGAGATTACAATAGATTTTATGCCCTATAGAACGTTCGGTTTACAAATTATAGATTTTATGAAGAAGATATTAAGGCAATCTGTTAGAAGATATCTTAAAGTTAAGAGTGATATCAGGAAAGAGGATTTAGAGATAGAATGACGGGGAACAGGAACAAGAGTAATGATAACAGCAGTAACAACCTCAAAACTAAATGGGGAAATAGGTTTATTATCGCAGCCATAATCCAGGGAGGAATAATTACAGGAATGGCCCTAGTCACTGTAGCATTTCAGCTATTAACTACAGATGTTGATATAATTCAATTCCTTTCCTTATCCTTTGAAGGACCTGCAAAATGGTTCTTTATTGGGATCATTCTATATTTGATACTAATTGTTGCTATAGCAACAACTGCTGTATTTTATAACCATTTGGAAATCAATCTGAATAGAAAGTTCTCCAAGGTATCAAATATTCTTGCTTGGATTCACTTGCTTGGTATGAATATCGGAGGCGCTGGTACTACCATACTTATGATATTTGCAGGCCTAGCCGGTTCTGGAGTCCTCTCACTTTTTCTCGAAGGGAAACTAGGGAATCAAGACGAAGCAATTCTGACTTCCTTTATACCTCCTATAGCATTTTTTATTGTTATATTGAGTGTAGGGGTAATTTGCGGCGGTATTGCTTATATAACGGCTTATAGATCGAAAGCATAAGTATTTCAACTGCTGCAGGCTTCATATCAGCAATCTTGGCTTCGTTTGCATGACCATCAACATCATCGGAAGAAGAAGAAGAAGAAGAAAAACAGCAGGCAGCCTTGTTGAGGGCTCTAGCGTCGAGATAGTCCCTCTACTCTTGATTGATCATCACACAAAATCTGCCCTGCTGTCCAGAACTAGGATGCTCAAGTACGCTTTTTCATCATACCCTTCCAAGCGTTAATGATAGGCTCGTACTCGGCCGAAGCAGCACCGATAACACCAAGCTGCATCATAAATCTTAGGTCGTCAGAATTGCTTTGTGTTATACTATCTTGTTATCTGCAATTCTGGAAATATGCGCTGCTTGGTAGGAGAAATTGTTACCTTTTGGAGGAATACCAAAGAATTCTCCTGTGTGCGTGCCTATGACCATCACTATTGAAACAACCTTGTTGTCATTTGAAGCAATACTCTCCTGTTCTTCGTAACGCAGGTCGCTAAATGCAGCTCTTAGCTTCTTGACGGTATCAACAAACTCCTCATGACCGCGAAGTTTTGCTCGCTCTGGGCTCGCTTAGGACTCATGGTTAAAATAATTAGGATGTATAAATTCAGAAGCTTTTGTCACACCTCAGACTGTGTTACCTCCACATTCCCCAGCCAGATCCGCGGACGACCAGTTCTGTTAACGATGGAAGCAGCAACAGCGCGCCTCCCACAAAAAAGGGGAAGACCGCTGCAAGTGTTGCCGCTGCGAGTCCAACTGACAATACGTTTTTTAGATTCGGCATGCTCTCATCATCTCACTCCTTTGCCAAGATACGCTTTGACAGGTGGTCTGTATAGGAAGTAAATGGTTATTGCGCCTATGATAACGCCGAGTGTTCTACCACCATTACTGGGTATAATAGCAACAGTAAATGCGTACCACACCGTGCTAATAATTGACAAGACTAGAGTGGCAGTCGAAGCCCATCGTCGGCCTTTCAGTAGCCCAGAGGCTACAATAAATGAGACAACAGCTAAAGGAACAAATACTGCTCCAAGTGCGATGCCGAATCCCGGTGTGGAAGCTTGTTCAGCGGATAGGTTTCGTTGTGGAAGATCAAAGGCAGATTGTACAAGTGGATGCAATACGGCATCTTGGGCTATAAACCCAATTCCGAAAAAAAGGCCGGCAACTCCAATGATTATGTTGACAGTTGCAGTTATTGTTACTCCACGCGGGCGAGATTTAGTTGCACTTTGCATCAGCTTTCTGTCACCACCAGTGTGCCCACCATACCCGGGTGTGGACTGCAAAAGTACGGGTATTCGCCTACTTTGTCAAAGGAGAAGCTAAATGACTGTCCCTTTCCCATCATCTCGGAATCGAAAACGCCATCCTTTGAAGTTACAGTATGTCTGCCAGAGTCATCATTTATCCATGTCACAGTTTCGCCGACCTTGACCTCTACAGGGTTCGGGCTTAACGAATCGCTTCCAGCGTTGGCGACTATTCTTACTACTGTTGAATTGCTAGGGATGGATGCAGTAGGCTGTTGTATGGAATTTCCAGATCCCTCAACTCCCATATTCATGTTGCCTGATAGAACGTATGTAGCCACGATAGCACCAGCTATTACAACCGATGCGATCACTACGGCATTTTTCTTGACCATGGCAAGAGTAATCTGATTTTTCGTTTTAACCCTTGTTTACCCATCCTACGTAGTTTAGTTACGTGCATACTTAATAGACTGCAGGTATGAACAAATAAAGGGCTGTGTTAGCCCTGCATCAAAATGCCTACGGCAATTGAGTTAAATTGGTACATGCACACCGAGATAGAATTTACATGAGAATGGACATCATATTGCAACTAAGCGAGCACGGGGAGCTCAACCAAAGCCAGCTCATGAGCTACTGTCGCCTGAACAATGTGCAACACAAGCCCATAGTCGACGAGCTGGTTGAAAAGGGACTGATAATCAGGTTTGAAGAGCCATGGGGAGAGCAGAATAAGATAATCAAGTACAGGGTTTCAGAAAAGGGGAGAGAGATTGCGAAGAAAATATTCGAACCTTATGAACTCCTATTTCCAAGGAGTGAAGACAAGAAATGAAGGCAGGTAACAAAGTTACCTCCCTCTTTATACTTGAGAGAAGCGGAGGATCGATTGATGAGTGACATAACCGATGACGATAGCAGCAGGAAGGGGACGGCGCACGAGAACTTGCCCGAGATGATAGACAATGTCATTCGGCAGCTGGATTTTATGAGGAAAATAATAATCATAATGATCCTTTCGTTTGTCATCATCGTGCCGATAATAGCGTATATCGGCTTGCTGTCACAATCAACTGCCGGTGTTGGGGTATACATCCCAATCATAGGAGGCGCAGTTTTTCTAGCGTGGCTTGGCGTAGGTATCAGGCAGTGGATAGTCTTTTCAGAGTGGTTGCGAAAATTCCGGCTATACAAGGAAAGGCAGAAAGAGCTTGAAGACCTTCTTGATTTTGAGAAAAGCGATGATGGAAAGAGTAGTCCCAATTAATGCCAAAGTATAGACAAGAAAGAACCCTTTACGGTTTACCTTTGGATATCGTTGAAAAGTAAGAATATGAAGTGCAGCATTATCAAGTAGCCCCGTGCGGATTCGAACAACTCGATTGGATTGCCGTCAGGATATTCCACCTGAATCTGTCTGCCACCAGGACCGACTTCCATCTCATTTCTAGATTTTCTAGCGGGCCAGAGGGTTACGGCAGAAAAAACTTAAGTTTGGACATGATGAACTACTTGCTACGTTGAATTCATTGGCGTAAGTTCGACGATCAATCCTTGACTCCATTTGTATTTTGTATTCATTAATTTTGAAACTTCTCTAGTCAACTCAGACTCTTTCTCTTGGTCTACCATTCGTGCGATGCCCTTGAATACAATTTCGTTGTCTATGCTAAATGAAACTTTTGGATCACGTTTAATATTCTGAACCCAATGCGCGATGTCTGGTCGCTCAGATATTATGTAATATCTTCCACCATACTCGACAAACCAGATCTCTATTCTGTGGTGGTTCCCAGTTTTCCATCCTCTGGTGGTCAAATATAGAAACTGCGATTGACTCAACTATGATTTTGTAACAGCTCGTTATTCTTAAATAGTTCTTGTCTGTCAAAAGCCTTCATATCAATATTCTCTCAATTTAGGTGACGGCTAGTCCTCGAGATACCTTCTATCATTTAGCCC
>DATFBV010000081.1:0-3700 GCA_035253605.1 Nitrososphaera sp. | reverse complement strand
GCAGTTTATAGGGTTTTTAAATTATCTGGATAATTTCAGTTGGGTTTCATAAGGACCTCTAAAAATTCGTTTCTAGTATAAAGCGTTGATTTTTTGCGCAGCGCAATTTTTGTCATTTTTGAAACATTTGAAGAACTAGATGAGCATGCTTTCGAATTTCTGAAAATCAGTTTGTTGGCAAAAAAGAAGAGGATGTCATGCTGATAACTGATTCGCCGTATAAATAAATACAATCTGTAACAAGATTAGTGGTGGAGGAAGGTCAATTTAAGAGCTTAGAAAGAAATGATGAGGTAACACTTTCAATATCCCGTGATTGATAACATGCCAGATGGCAAGTTTAGACATAAAAGAAGTATTACAAAACTTGGCAGGAATCTTGGCAATCCTATGTAACTGGGATAAAGGCTTTAGGCGGTTGGAGACATTATAATTCATTCCTTTCTTTGGACACAATACAAGAAGGACTGGATCATGAAAAGGTCCTAGAGAAAAAATTTGATCTACAATTAATAAGCATATGTGCCTACACCGGTTGAAGCATTGAACAGCTTGACAGTCATGAGGCTGACCTCCTGCATCGATATGACGGTAGGATGATAGGTTGGACATGATTAACAACGAATACAAGGGTAATGACAAGATCGGTGGTGTTCCTTCTTCTTATCTGAGCGTACAGACGAACTTATAAGGTACGAGCAAAGCCTGCGAAAAAAATGGATTTGAAATTTAAAGCCATTTGTTCTTACCATAGAGACAACTTTGGCAGACTTGCAGAAGAGCAGCAGAGAGCGTTACTCCTAGGTCACAATACTGTTATTGGATTAAGAAATTGAAGCATATGTCTTTCAACATGAGTTCTTTAAGGGCTGGACGCATCGGAAAAATTGACAGACCAGGGGAGACACTAGAACAAGCTTGAATATGATTTTGCAATCCTTATTTGTACACTGTCATATCTCATGTCTCAAATATTCCAAAGCTAGGTCGAAGTCAGACGCTTGGCGTTTCTCCCTTCGATAGTGAAATAATTCTATAGAACAGCCCTTCAGAAACAACAAATCCAACTGGTATACACGAAATAACAGAGGAACACAGTCGGCCTGTCCAAGCTGCCTACATTCAGACACTCTTGCTCAATGATATGCAGAGGATGATGTAGGTAAGAGTCGCAGACGTATCCTCTCGTCACTGCGACCAAAAAACTGTCGGAGTCGCCAAACCTCTGATGCAGAGCCGGCTTGTTCCTCATTATTTGTGTTGTTCATTCGTTTCAACCGCTAAACCGGCAGCCCTGTTTCTCCTATCCCACTTATGCACTCCCCACTCTTCATGGCGCCTCTCCGACGCCATGCTCACAGAACCCTAATAATACATTAATTGAAAGGCTTCAGAAGTCAAATACATTCATCCCAATAGGAAGAGGATAGATAAAGCCCTGTAGATAAGGCTCCTTTGAATCCAACGACCATGAATCAATCTATCAAGCTCTTTTCAGTCTTTGAATTATATCTCCAATAGATTTGATTGTTTCTGCCATTCCATCAAATATCTTCTCCCTCCTCACAGCTGCCACATTCAAGCTTACACTTCTAAAGCCGTACTTTGTTATCATGTTCCTTATCTTGTCAATGCATTCATCTGGCGTTCCAGCAATCGCAAATTTGTCGAGGATTTCTTCATCTACTAGGTTGTCTATCTCTTTGGGATACTGCACATTCGGCGAGAAATACCAGCCTTTGACTCTGCTTACTGCTTCGATGATTTTTTGTTGTTTTGGCTCTTCCATTTGCATATCAGGAGGTCTTAGCAGTGCCAAGTAGTGCGCTGCATATAGCTTCACACTTTGCCTAGCTAACTCGCCATCATTTGAAGCACATATGGTTAAGCGTGGTGCTATCTCTATACTATCGATTTCTCTTCCGGCATGCGCTGCACCTTCTGAAATCCAGCGAAGATAATTTGTGAGCTGTTGGTCAGAAATATATCGAGCTCCAATAACAATTATGTCTGCTAATTCACCAGCCAACTTTGCAATCCTTGGGCTCCGGGTTCCAATAAGAATAGGCACAGTACGTTCTGGAGGGGAATGCAGCCTTGAATCTTTACCAGATATCTGATAAGCACTGCCTTGGTAGTTAACTACTCTTCCAGCCAACAGTTCCCTGATAATATGGACAGCTTCTCTAATTGTCGGAGCAGGAGGAGATCGTATTACTCCGAGTTTTCCAATGCCTGCGCCTGCTCCTATCCCTAGAAAGGCTCTCCCATCCGATATTTCATCTAGTGTTGATGCTGCTGCGGCAATTACGGCAGGGTGTCTTGTATAGGGATTGGTTACGAGACTTCCTATGCTTATACGCTTAGTGACAAATGCACATAATGCCTGTAATTCAAAGGTATCTGGGTAAAAAATCACATCAGATATCCCGAGTCTATCAACGCCAACTTCTTCTGCAAGCTGTGCTAGCTTCAACATCTGACAAGTTTTAAGAACAGGGGTTATCTCTGCCTCAAAAATAGGCGCCATGAATAAGATGAGTGGTCTAAAGTCATTAAGTGTTCTATTTAGTTCATCTCTCCTTGAAGCAAAAAATTCCCGCTTGATGTGAAGATCCAGCTCTGCCTTCCTTTATAGAGCAGTCCTCACTATAATGCACCATCATCATCATTATATCGAAGATGATACACTGCATCATAAAATAAAGGGCACGATATTACTTAGAATTGCATAAATCAAGCCAAGGAAATGAAGATGCTACAAGACGTTTTTGAATTGTGGATGCAATATTCAAAGTCCTCACCTTCCTTTTAGCTGAAACTTCTTAACTAGGCTCTATCGACTACAAGAATCGCCTGATTCAGCTAAAAAAATGATTCGCAGGTTGGATTTTATAAATAGCTCGCCTGGGCTCATAGATGATGTAGAAATGCGATCTGATCTTTTAAGCTATGACGCCTGTGGGGTGAGATTTACAAAGAAGGCGAATGTATATTTCACTAATGAGTTCAAAAAGAGAATAATCGACATTTTCAAGTATTTTCCAGAGCTTCACAATGAGATCGTACTAGTAGGCTGGATAACACCTCGTGGTTGGGCAAGGGGTAGTTGTTGTTTGTGTTCTAGTGCCTCTGCAAGTAAGCCACTGAAAATAAGTCTACAGCCTAATGAAAAGAACTTTACCATAGCACATGAGTTTACACATCTGCTTCAAGCAAGAAGAAAAGAAGAACTTCAAATACCCAGTGGTGAAAGAGCTTGCGATATTTGGGCGTTAACTCGACTCCCGTTGGAGTTGATTGATGACTATCCCAGTTACATAGGCAACTACTTAATGCGAAAGCGCTGGGGTACTGTCAGGAAGAGAGTCAGAGAACTTGCGTTTAATGCCATTGAGTTCAGAAAGACCAAAAGGCAATACATAGTATGGTTTGAAGCGGAAGTAAGAAAGTTAGAAAAATAAGTCCTTAAAATAATATGAATAGGATTACTAGATCCATTCTTTTACCAATCAACTAATAAACGCATGAGCTGCAACAAAGAGTGAGAAAAATTGCCATTCTCTGAGAGTCTTGTTTAGAAGTTACTTGTAACATAAGTCTCGGTTCTATCATTCACCTTGTCTAATTGAAATTTACTCTCCTTTTTAATCTGTAAGACACCTGGTTTTCAGGTAGCTTGCTAAATGTATTCTTGATA
>DATFBV010000080.1:0-9543 GCA_035253605.1 Nitrososphaera sp. | reverse complement strand
ATCACAGGATGAATTAATAGCGTACCAGCATGGCACTACAGAAGATTCAAGCAACAAGATAGGGTCACGTGTTGCACAGGTAATAGGGGCTGACTATGTCGGATATAATGACACCACCAATCTCGCAAAGGCAATAGGGATCCCGGAGGAAGAGCTCTGCTTCACCTGCTCTACAGGCAATTATGCGTCGCTTGGAATACGTCCAGTGTTTAAGTCAAGGATACAGATGAAAGGTGAATAATATAGCTTAAATATTTTTAGACTCAATCTTGTATAATGCGCATAGCAATTATTGTGATAATAGCAGCTGCTATAATCGCAGTCGCCCTAGTCGCAATGTTTGCTTCTGCTCTCCCAACAAAAGATTACGATCTGAGTGTAGATGCCCTTAAGGACGAGCAGTCACTTTTTACAAATGCACGAGTAGTCATAAAGAATACTGGCAGGCTACCTCTTACAAATGTGCTTGTGGATTACGGGAACAATAGGGAGCCTCCAATAGACGTTTTACAGCCAGGCGAGACGCTAACGCTTTCGCCGCCTGAAGATGTACAGCTCGATCAAGTGACAGTTACTGCCAAGCCAAGTATTCAGATAGTACAGCCTTATCGAACTCCATGGAAGTTACCCGGCATGATCGGCTCCTAGTCTGTTTAAATATTGTGCAAATGAATTTATCACATGGAAAAAGACTCTCACTCAGATGAAGAAATTAAGAAATTCTATACGCTGAAAAACATCGCAGTGGTAGGAATGTCAAAAAATGAGGACAAGCCAGCCCACCACGTGCCAAAGTACCTTATCGATCACGGCTACAATGTTATTCCTGTTAACCCTACTGCGACAGAAATCTTGGGGCGCAAGTCATATCCTACTGTAAGTAGCATACCAGACAAAATAGACATCGTCGATATTTTCAGACGTTCAGAAGATGTGCCCTCTGTGGTTGAAGACACTATAAAGAAGGAGGGCGTCAAGGTGATCTGGATGCAGGAGGGTATCTACAGCAAGGAAGCAGAGAAAATGGCCAAAGAAAAGGATATTTCTGCAGTCTACAACAGGTGCATGATGGCAGAGCACAGGAGGCTCTTCAATGACTGAGTTAAATTGTACGCCTGACCATATATTGCTATCTGATGTCAAGTATAGACAAGGTTTTGGACGGACTCAAAGGTGTTCTTGAAGAACTTCAGAAGCAAAATATCTATTTCAAAGTAAGTGTCGATAGAGACGGCAGCGTTGTCAGAATCTATGGGGAAGGTTCTGACTATATAAATCGGGCGTCTTCCGGTTTAGGAGAGGTGATGGAACTAGCATACACAACTGCAGAGCATCATCCATACTGGGCGATACTATATAACGCTGCAGAAATCTGCAAGACTGTCTTGGACAGATGGGGCTCTGACTTTACTACAGACCAGATAAGTGAAATGTCTTGGCGCTGCGATGAGATCAAAATGGCTCTTGTAAGACTGGAGAAGTAGAAGAGGTTAATAATAACAATAATAATAATAGCAAGAACCTTTTCGAAAAAAGAGCAAGCTGATATTGAGAATATAATTTTTCAAAAAAGGAGAATCAGCGAAAAGTCCATAATATGTTACTAATATTGCCACCATCACTCTATAAAGAACCACCGGTCTCTATCTGATAAAAATTACAAAGAAGTATATTCAATATATAGAGCTCAGCAGACTCTGGAACACAAAATTAGATTCTAAGCAATCAAAAAAATTAAGATTAATAAGCAGAAAATTTTGCTAGCCAAATAATTGAGCAGCAAGTCTTATCCGTTAGCAATACTATGGTAATACAGGACATGCAGGTCTCAATTCCAGCCTATAAGCAAAGAAAATTCTCACTGGCTGTAAAGAAGGATTTCTTTATCCACCTATCGCTCCTTGGAGGGTTTCTGGGTTTAGTCGGATACCTTGTAATTGTCTGTCACCACGTCCACTGAGCACAGTGTATATATAAATAATAATAGAGAGAGAAGTATCATGATCAAGATAGGGCTGATTGGTAAGACAAACACAGGCAAAACGACGTTCTTCAATTCTGCCACATTGATGTCTGCAGACATATCCAATTACCCATTCACTACAAAGAAGCCTGCAGTGGGCAACGCTCATGCGATAACACATTGTGTTCACAAGGAGTTCAACCTGCGGGATAACCCCAAGAACTCTGATTGTATAGATGGCTGGCGCTTTATTCCCGTTGAGCTTGTCGACCTGCCCGGCCTAATTAAAGGTGCATGGGAAGGCAAGGGACTTGGTAACCAATTCCTCACGATAGCAGCACAATCAGACGCTTTGCTGCACATAGTTGACGCGTCAGGCAGCATTGACGCATCAGGCAAGATTGCGGAGCCTGGCACGGGAGACCCAGTTGCAGATGTTGCAGACATTGATGAGGAGCTTGTCATGTGGTACCTAAAACTGCTTGAAGCAAATAGGGACAAGATATCGCGCGCTATCGGCTCAGGCATGAACACTGTTGCTGCTATAACAGAGGTTTTCCGAGGCATTGGGGTAAAAGAAGATCATGTCAAGCTTGCCCTTGCACAGAACAATCTGACTGAGACTATATTTGACAATTTTGGGATACAGGAGAGTAAGAACTTTTGTTGGAGCTTGCGCGAGATATCGAAGCCGACGCTGATAGTTGCAAATAAAGTCGACCTTCCTACAGCGACGGAAAACTTTAAGCGTCTGCACGAAGAATACCGTGATGTTATAATAATACCTGCGAGTGCTGATGCTGAACTTACACTCCGGCGTGCAGAAGGCAAGGGGATCATTCGATACATTCCCGGCGACGAACGTTTTGAAATAAATGACCAGACAAAGCTCAATGACAAGCAAAAGTGGGCCCTTAACTTCATCCGCAAGGATATCTTAGGCGAATATATGCGCACTGGCGTACAGTTTGCAATAAATGTGGCTGTATTCAAGTTGCTCAAGATGAATGCTGTCTACCCAGTTGCTGACATCCAAAAATTCTCAGACAAGCATGGAAATGTGCTACCAGATGTATACCTCATGAGGTCAGGATCTACTGTTGAGGATCTTGCAAAGGAGATCCATACCGAGCTGGCAAAGGGCGTAATATATGCTCTTGATGGCAGGGACGGCATCAGATTACCTGTGAACTACCAGTTAAAGGACCGCGATGTATTGTCTATAGTATCGGCAAGGACAAAGAAAAAGTGATTGATTGATTGACTTGACATCAACAGAGCTGCTGCAGGAAATACAAAATATATTGCGTCGAGAGCCTTCAAAAATGTACTCAAGGGAAGAGATCCTGAATTTACTTGCGCCAAAAAAGCGGGACTATGAAATCGAACAATTGCTGGCAGAGCTTGAAGTTACTAGTTCTCTTAGAGAAGGCAAATCTAATGTCTACTCAATGTGTCGGGGCGGCACAGTCTATTACAAATGGAACAATAATAAACACAACAAGTAGTTAGTTATATTAGTATTCTTCCTGTCGGAAGATTGCGATGCTTTTTAGAGTAAAATAGATTGATAGGTATCTTAAGCCTTTTTCTGTAGTCCGGTAAGCCAAATGTCTCCTCTGTTCGTCAGCCAGTTGTACTACTAGTTTTTTTGTAATCAGAATATCAAGATACTGCTTAAGTTGTCCAGTTGTAAGGTTAGCGCGAGTAAGTAGCTTTGTTTTTGTTATGCCACCGTTAGCAGACTCTAGAATAACGGCCATAATATCAGGTCTGCTACGATTTCTCACATAATAAAGAAATATTTACACGATATAAATTATGATTGAAGCAACTTAGCAAACAAGATGCTAGAATAAGTTTGATTACTATATTATAACTGCTTGTACGCACTAATGCCAAATGCAGTCAGAAGAGCAGCAGCTCCTCTCCTTGCTCCGATTACAAAGAGGATACATATCCAGGAAAATCATATCAAAGAAGACCGGCATTTCGATAAGCCGAATCTCAAAGCGGATAAAGACTCTACGCAAATACGGTTATAACATTGAGTCTAGGCATAGGATGGGTTATAGACTTGCCGGTGAGACGAATCTTCCTCTCCCCTGGGAGCTTACAAAGGTGCTCAATACTTCATTTGTAGGCAAGGATAAAATAATCTACCGGCTGGCTACAGACTCAACTCAAAACCTTGCAATCCTGCTTGCTGAGAAGAATCCCAATTCCGATGGTATAGTGATTATTGCAGGGGAGCAAAAAAGCGGACGTGGCAGGCAAAACCGGAAGTGGCTATCACCCAAGGGAGGTATATGGCTATCAGTTGTCCTAAGACCACGAATTTCCTCTTCCAAGATCACGCTCCTTCCATTTGCTGCCGCACTTGCAGTGTGTTATGCAATCAAAATAACTACACAACTTGATGCCAAATTAAGATGGCCAAATGATGTTACAATATCTGGCAAGAAAGTAGCAGGCATTCTCATTGACATAAGCACGGAAGCGAAGCGGATCAACTATGCTGTCGTTGGGATTGGAATAAATGCTAATGTTGACTCGTCAGCGATCTCTTCATATCTTGAAAAGGGCATCAAGGTCACTTCATTAAGTGATGAATTAGGCCAAAAGACGAACATACTTGACTTGACAAAGGTGATACTTGAGAGACTTGAGTATTATTATATCAAGCTAAAGCGCTATGCTCCTCACAAAATCATAGAGGAGTGGAAGAAAAACTCTGACATATTATATCACAAGGTTGCAGTGATGCAGGACAATAGAATCATTCAAGGCATGGCTGCAGATGTAAATGATGATGGATCTCTTTTGGTTAGAACTAACAACAGTGACAATATCAATGTAGTAGCAGGCGACATACATGTCACATACTAGCTATGTCTCAAGAACCTACTTTGCATCAATTATTGAGATATAATAATAATGCCTCTACTGCTACAATATGAAAAACTAACTTGACACAATTCTTTTTTTCTTATAGTAATAATGTTATGAGAAACTATAATCCATTGTCAGGCTTTATCTGCTGTCTTTGAAAACTTTTTTGCATTTCATAAACTTTGAATTTTGCTATGCTCCTTCTTTTGTGGAGTTAGTTAGAAAAGAGCGCCTATATGTGGATCCACATCTAGCGTATGATGGATCCTACTTTACTTAATTCAGGACATATGACCGCAATATCGTTTACATTGGTGCCAGTAAAACCGGTGAAGATGAGTGAATTCAACTTTTTGAAGGCGTGATAACTATCGTGCATGTTTAGATATTTCTCTAGGTCCATGCTTTTGGCAAGCATTATTGTCTTTGGTGATACAAGTGCGCCAGCTGCATCCGAGTTGCCGTCTATTCCATCCGTTCCTATGCATCCTATAGCAACATCGTGTCTATTAAGTTCAGCCAAACATGAAAGTACAGCTTCTTGGTTCCTCCCTCCAAGACCATTTTTACCTCTGCCTAGCTTGACAGTTGTCTCACCTCCAGCTACCATTGCAAGGCGCTTGTATCCAATGTTTAATGCATGCCGTGCAAGAAATGCTCCAAATTCTTTAGCCTCACCATCGAATTCTGATCCTAGATTTACTGCTTGCATGCCGCGCTTTTTGAGGTAGCCGACTGCTGCTTTGCACGCTATAGCATTGTTTCCAATAAGCACGTTGTGGATGCGAGAAAACAGCTCATCTTGTGGCTTGGGCGTTTCCTTGATCTTGCCCTTGGCACCTTTGGCAATATGTTGGATAGCAGTAGCGGGATCTTCTATCCCATATTTTCTCAAAATATTCAAGGCATCCATAAAAGTTGAGCTATCCGGACAGGTAGGGCCTGAAGCAATCATTTCGAGGTCATCTCCTATCACATCAGAGATGATCAGCGATAGCAGGGCACATGATCCGTTCACGTGTCGCAGGAGCTGGCCTCCCTTGACAACTGATAGGTGCTTTCGCACTACATTTATCTCATGAATTGATGCTCCGGAGTGAAGAAGTAAGCTTGTGATTTTTTGCTTGTTAGCTAAAGAGATGCCTGATGCAGGCAGGGGCATTAGCGCTGAGCCACCACCTGAGATTAGAAAAACTACAAGATCATTATGATTCGCCTTTCTCAAAATTGAGAGAATATTTCTTGTGCCCTTTATCCCTGCCTTGTCAGGGATTGGATGCGAGGCCTCAGTCACTAAAACCCTTTTAATCTCCTTAGCTTTGGTCCCATATGGAACAGTAATCGCACCAGCAGCAACTTTGTTACCCAAGATAGAGCAAACCGCATAGGCCATGCCCAATGTTGCCTTACCGGCACCTACAATGTATACGCGGTCGAACTCTTCCACCTTTGCAACATTTCCGTAAATGTCCCGTACTGTCAGTATGCTATTGCTGAATTTTACAGCACGCTTTATGAGCGGAGCAGGCCTCACACTGTCAATTGCAGCCTCAAGTGTTGAAAGAATTAGTCTCGAAGACTTGCTATTATGAAATCTCTCCAATTTGTGACGATTTACAATCAATCATTCAATCAATCACTAGTTACCGGTTACAGCACTTAATAATTTCTTTTTATGTTGCTGATTTCTTTATTGTATATAGGCAGAAGTCGCATTCTTCGCAGACATAATACAGGTTGTCAAAGTCAGAGCAAAGCATCATGTTATCGTGACAGCGGGGACATTCTATCTCGTGTTCTAAGAACGGAATGGAATTTTCGTGCTCTTCTTTGGCTTTCATGCTTGCTGACATTACCTTTTCTGTTTCAAGCGTCGGTTCTACCATGAAAGAAAATAAATAGATAGTTCTTTTTAAGGCGTGCAACACCCCCAGTAGAGGGAGAGGGTAGCCCCATTCATCTAGAATATATATAAAAAAATTTGTGTCAAAGCCTTACAATCTCTAAAGCGCTTTGGTCTGCCTTGATTAAGACTAAATCCCCCCACCTCTCCCGCTATGCTTCGATTTTTTTGTGGAGGCAGTTTGTGAATTTTACCTTTTTTTGATAGAGTTTGGTCCACAGTAAGAATTGCACTTCCATTATTCTCTGTTCAAGAATAAGAATGAGATTATACATCCATAGGAAAAAAGGACACAACATATTCTATTCTTGAAAATTATATGCTCTCCCCTCATCAGGTGCTAAAAGCATAAATTATCTAAAAATTGAACAAAATGTCGTTAATGTTTGCACTGTATACGCCACAGACTGCTGATAAGGCACTGCCAGAGGTCAAACGATTATTTGAAAATATCATAATGCAAAAGAATCATGTCGTTGCCTTGCAAGAGGAGATTCAGACAATAATCGACTCGGGCAGTCCTTTTGAAGGTTTCATAAACAAGAAACAAGAGCTAAACACCGCTGTCACCAATCTGTATAGGGCGATAGAGCAGCTTGAGGCGACAGGGGTAGTAATAAAAAGCGTAGATGAAGGACTGCTTGATTTCCCCTCAAGGAGGTTTGACGAAGAGGTCTGGCTGTGCTGGAAAGTAGGGGAAAACAAGATCAAGTTTTGGCATGGAAAAGATGAAGGCTTTATGGGACGCAAGCCTCTTGAAAGCACCGGCGTAATAGAGCCGTAACTTTATAGAATCGACTGGCGGCGAATCATGATATGCCTATAGATGCGGCAGAGTTTGACGCCCACAAAGACGTTGGAACAATAATTACGCAATTCTTGTGTAGAAACTCAGACAAAGGCTACTCTGCCAAAGAGATAGCGCAGGCAACAGGTATTGCAGAGGCAAATGTAAATAATACCATGCTCAAGTTAGGATTATCTGATCTTGCAAGTGCTATAGCAGGCAAGAGGAAAAAACTTCGTATAGAGGATGTAACGATAAATGGTATAACCTATTACCGGTGTATCTCTCAATGATTTAAAAAAAACATACTAATAATAAGCTTCTCTGCATATGGCATGAGATAAGTGCTATCCATTTGGCTGCGAGCTATCCGGATCCGATTCCTGCTAGCGTCAGTAATTGCAGTCAGTAATGGCCTTGCGATTGCTTACTGGAAATATGCTACCATAGACCCACTCCATGCAGTACTTACGTATATTGGAGTGGTTTTTTTGCATGCAAGTGTAGATCTTCTCAATGACTACTGGGATTATAAGCGAGGAATCGATAGCGCAACGAAAAGAACAAAGTTCAGCGGTGGCACAGGAGTACTTCCTGAACACCTATTGACACCGCGTACAGTATACATAGCTGGAATAATATTTCTGATCCTTGGCGCGTCCATAGGCGCATATTTTGTCGCAATACGTGGAATAACGATAGCAGTAATACTGAGCTTTGCAGTCGTTGCGATCTACTTTTATTCAACAAGTATTGTAAATGCTGGTTTGGGTGAGCTGTTTGTTGCCATCAAGGGGGCTATGGTCGTGCTTGGAACGCTTTACGTCCAAAATGCTGTATTAGAGCCGGCTGCTCTATATGGCGGAGCGATAGTAGGTATCCTATCCTCAACAGTACTCTTTATCAATTCATTTCCTGATTATGAAGCAGATAGATCAAAAGGACGTCGTACCTTGGTAATAATTCTCGGAAGGAAAACCGCATCAGCCATATTTCCGCTATTTATTATTACCGCCTATGCTCTGATAGTCGGAGGTATTTTTCTAGGTTTTACGAAGATCTATTCGCTAATCAGTTTTGCATCGATACCAGTTGCTATTAAATCAATCTTGTCACTGAGAAAAGAACCGGAAAGTGTTGAAAAGATAGTGCCTGCAATGGCTTCAGCCGTAACATACTCTAGGATTACTGGCTTTTTGCTAGCAGTTAGCTTTATTCTATAGATGAGAGGATATTTATTCTTCTAAATTATCTTCTGTTGGTTGCTTTTTAACAACAAAGGTTTTTGTCTTGAAAATATCTTCGCAAAAGGGTAAAGCCTAAACTTTTAGTGGATAATAAGATTCGATCCGTTATTATTTTGCATGTTGCTATATCTAAACTATTGTCGTCTTCATCATCATCGTCCTCGTCATCACCCCCCTACCAGACGCTTGAGGGGTATGCTACGCCGGAGGGTACTAAGAAATATATCGAGTATGCTATCTCACAGGGAAGGCCAAGAAGTCACTTTAAGTCTTTTGACGGCTTGCATCTATCAAGCATAGGCATGGGGACATACTTGGGTCAGCTAAGTGAGGAAGATGATCAGGCTGTTGAAAATGCGGTCTATCAGTCAGTCAAGTCAGGCGCAGTCAATGTAATTGATACTGCGATAAATTACCGTGCCATGAGGTCGGAAAAGAGCATCGGCAGAGCACTTCTGCGTCTAGTAAACGACAGGATAGTTTCACGAGACCAGGTTTTTATGTCTACCAAAAATGGCTATATTACAAATGATGGTGACTACCCAAACATCGATGTAATGGAATACATCCACAGGATGTATATCCAGACTGAATTAATAACTGCTGATGAGATCAGCTCCGGCTACAATGTCATCAACCCTAACTACCTTGCCAAGTGCATTGACAAATCGCTCATGAATATGCATATTTCCACCATCGATCTCGTTTACATTCACAATGCCTTTGAAAGTTGGTATCAGGATGTAAGCAG
>DATFBV010000079.1:0-4589 GCA_035253605.1 Nitrososphaera sp. | reverse complement strand
TTTTTGACTACACTCCAAGAATTTGCTTCAGAAGTGCACGATAGTCAACTTTTTCTTTTTTGCTTCCTGGTGATGGCAGCTCAAAGATGAGAGGAATGGGCCTCTTTGCCCTTAGGCTTGTAAGCTGATATCGAATATCTTTTCCTATGTCGTCGCTCAAAAGCACTAGCCCAATCCCACTGCTTTCATCCATCTTATTGATTTCAGTTAGCGCTTGTGCCGATGTTTCCACCTTGACTCCTTTCACACCCGCCAGCTGGAAACTGGTGACAAAAACTCGGCTGCCTATGGCAACTATCTGCATTGTAGTCCTCCTTAGTTCGCCTTTGATTTTGGTCCCTTTTTATTCCTTTTGAGCGGTGATTCAGAAAATGACTTTTATACTGAAGCTTATTACATCAGGTGGCTTGGCTGCATCAAAATCTGCTATTCTGATGGTTATGATCGGCTCACTCGGCTGTGGTCTTTTGGCTGTCTTCCTATCGCTAATGATAGGACTGTCGCTTATTATTGCTATACCGGGGTTAGTTATTGGGGCATTTTTTGCTTTCAAGTATGCCATGTATGATAAGAGCAACTCTCGTAAAGAAGAAGAACGAGAGCAAAAGCGCAAGAGAAAAAGGCGCAACCACTAGCTCGGAAGCATGAGGTATATTAGTAATGCTCCCAAGCATGCAAACAAGAGTATTGTTGCCTTCCATATTCCGAAACTGGCTTTATCGCTAATATCCCACATACCTCCCCCAACATTGCTTGGTCTGTATCGGCGCTTGATTTCCTCGTAGCTATATACTGTTCCAAAATCTGCTGATGGTGTCCATCTTGTCCTAGTCCCACGCTTTTGTAAGGTATTGCTGTCATAGCTCTTCCGTGCTTGCTCATCTGAAAGCACTTCGTATGCCTCGATTATCTTCATGAACTTTTGCTTTGACTCCTCCGAGTTTCTATTCTTATCTGGGTGATGTTGTAATGCCAAATTGCGAAAGGATTTCTTTATTTCTGCCTGAGTGGCATTTGGGGAGACACCTAGTATCTCGTAATAATTTGGCACCGGTATTATTCTTCGCAGAATTATAAATAAATATTTTTTGCTACTGGCTACTTCGCTCTGCGCGTCTTTTCAAGGCATCATTCATTTCCTGAAAGCCTTTCAGGATATCTGTATCAAGGGTCTTTCCAAAAAGCCTGGTAAGCAATCCATCGAAGACCTGACGCTGGATAAAGCGAACTCGCTCTGGCTGGAGTTCCTCGATGGTGAAAATGTGCTCAGCATTTAGAAAGCCCGGAAGGGAACTTTTGCCGAACCATCGAAGCTCGCGTCCTTCTTCTACCTTGGTAATCCTAGGCGAATACTTTCTGTTCTTTCCAGTGTGGGTTTCAATATATATTTCAATTTTGCTGTGTTCTTTTGGAAGACCAATTATCTTCTTAATAAATGGATTCCATTGGTCATAATTAGCGAAATCGATCAGGATTCTCCATACACTTTCAGGGTAAGTGTTGATTGCTATTTCACTACGAACTTCTTTCACGGCGATGTTATTACTTCAAAATCCATTTTATAATTTGTTTCTGCTTAGGAATCCAATCCTACTTTGGTTATTGCTCTGATACGATGTGACTTTCTCCCCCCTCTGAAGGATCCCATCAAGATATACTTTTGCATCGTGTTGCAATAGATCGCTTCGTAACCAGTAATATAGAAAGAGAAAGGTTGCCGATGTAAGGTCATACGGTCTAATGTATAGTTACCTGAATTACATTTCTATAACAATATGCACAAGGAACACACCAGATGTCTTTGATACCTATCCCTTTTGGAAAAAGAGTATGAGAGTCGTCATCTGGTTCAGCAATTGGAATGAATAGCTAAAAGAGTGAGGTTCTAGATTGTCATTCATTGTTAACCGGATCTTGATCAGAAGTATCTTGTAAAGGTCAAGGTGGTAAGAGCGGCACTAACGATGCACGGGGGTGGCAGCAACATTCAAAAATAGACGTTTTGGTTTTGACGCTTTGAAGGCCATGTCATAACTGATGGATATAATCTTTGAGTTATACCTCTGCGTCCTAGCCAAGTACTTCATACTTTGGCGGACCGCCCACAGCGTCAAGCCATATCAACATCCTTGCGGGAGCTGAAGATGAAGTCAGCCAGATCAACACGCCTGGTACTGCGGCACAAACTAAGATAGTGAGGATAATTAGCCAAACAGCCGTCATCTTTTCAACCATTGATTCAATTCACTTTTGTCTGCCTATATAAGTTTTCAAACCAGATCTGCAGTCGGAAACCTTCATGTTTTCAATATCGATAAGCCATTACGGCTATTCTCCAAGTCCCTTCTCCTCTTCTTCATATGTTGAATCTTCCCGTTTACCATGTCAAAGATTTCGATTAGACACTCTGTATCTGTGCATCTGCAAGTTTTTGAAACCTGATTACCTTCTATCGGTAGAGTAAAAAAGATTAGCCATGGGAAGTAGCGACCTAACTTTTGTATTAAATCAGTCCGAAATATAAGCCGTCTTCAAAAGGATAATAAAAAGTCGCAAGAACTAATTTTCTTACATACTCTTTTAAGAGTTAGGTTGTTATAATAATCAGGGATCATCGACAGAACAAAAAAATAGTAATTCACAAATCATTTAGTTGCTAGTTTTCATTATGAGTCATAAAAATTAAAAGGTCTACGGCATGTATGTTTTCTCATATCTCTCCTACCTGGTGCTGATCCACTCTTTGGCTACTCATAGTTCTTTTACATGCCAACCAACAACCATCAATATTGTTCTTCTCTCCGGGCTACTAGAACTATCTTTCATCTTTTTTAAGAAGTGATGGCATTCGGATTTCTAATTGATCCAGCACTGCATGTGTACGCTCAACAGATCATTACATTCTTACGTGTACGCTGGTCTATAGGCGATATACATATGACGACAGGTCCAGATGAATTTAGTGTCAAAACACTAAACGATTCAGTGAAATTTTATTTGCCTAGGGTTGAAGGCTACTTAGAAATAGTACGCGGTATGGCATCTAGGTATGGTGGGATGTCGCTAATAGAGTTTGATGGATATTTTGAAGGCAAATTTGAACCAGTCAAGTATACTAAGGTTGAAATCCACACAAATGATATTGATGAACAATGCATGATAAAAGCTGCTAACGATATTCGCATTACGCTCAAGCAAAAAAGTCTTGCCTTTGAATTCAACAACAAGTTAATTCTTGTAAGCGGACCATAACTTTCTGGAAATTATTTCTTCCAACGTAATCATTTCTATAATAAAAAGAACGTATAGCAACCATTAACTCAGTTTAAAGGAGCTAAGGCAAGAATATACGAGATCTATTGGACAAGAGACGTTAGAGGGCAGATGCCATGATATTTGAGAATAATGACCCATTTTCGAATGCAAGGAGATCTGAAACGTCATGTCTTACTTTCTTCTCAGCACAAGTCGAATTGTCTTAGAAAGTATGCTATCTCCCTTTCCTTTAGCTATGGTCGGGGCAATTACTGCAAATAGTATACCAAGACCCGTAGCAGTAGACGTCAACCACGTAACATAATTATTCAGACTCCATAACTGCCCCGACCAAATTTCTACCACGATACGAATAGCTATCGTAAATAGACCCTGTCCTGTGCCGATCATGACCAGTAGTTTGCCTAGATTAACTCTATTAGCAGCAAAAAATCCTGCGCCCATCATTACTGTTATTCCTCCTAGCTGAC
Source organism: Nitrososphaera sp. (assembly GCA_035253605.1). Lineage (GTDB taxonomy): Archaea > Thermoproteota > Nitrososphaeria > Nitrososphaerales > Nitrososphaeraceae > Nitrososphaera. The sequence goes on along the minus strand of DATFBV010000079.1, from coordinate 843 downwards.
TTAAAATTGCCAAGAAACCTATTGGAACTATGACCAAGTTCCAAAATTGTCGGAGGCTTTGAATAGACAAAACTTCGGCTGCTACTAGGTTATAGATTTCCATGTTTGCCTTATAGCCAGAAGCCAAGAACAAGATAGCCGAAACAAAGGCGATGCATGCAGCTAGCCTATTTCTTGTTGCATTATATCTTACGCTTTCCAAGCGTTCATATGATGAACTTTGCTTAACCTTCCGCTCAGGAAGGTATCCGATTGCTGTTAAGACATCTTTCATCTTTGAGTATGTATAGTTTGCACGTACCTCAAACGCAGTTATGCTAAGTCGAATCCTTCCTTTCCTGTCTACTGACTGAGCAAGAGTCTTTGGGATGTAATATTTGTTGAGAACGATAAACCCCTTCTTTACGAGTAAATAGTCTGCGAGTATTGACCGTAAGAAGCCTACCTTCTTTCCGTCAACAGCATATACCGGTCTATTTATAAGCTGAGACCAGTCAGAGAAGGGGTCATGATCAGACATTTTAATAATTAAGAATTAAGTGTATCCGGTGTATTAACATTAAACTTTAGATGTTTTTGACTGAAGATTATCAGAGATGATGACCCTGTTGATTGGTGAACTCAGTAAATGAGCGTCCACGCATGTACATATTCGTGATGCACTCCCTGTCCCTCTCTGAGAGCATCTTTAAGGTCATTCCATAATTACTAAATATCTGTTTCTCTAGTATGAAGCAGTATAATCAGTTGGTTTTTGGCTCAGGTTACTCCGTAAAGGAAACGCTGCAACTTAAGAACATGCTGCTCAGCAATGAAAGGTATATCCTCTCTTCTCGTCAATGT
>DATFBV010000078.1:0-15469 GCA_035253605.1 Nitrososphaera sp. | reverse complement strand
ATAACCCAAAACAAAGAAAAAAGCATTGTCAGCAAACGCAAGATATAATGGATGGAATTGGCATTATTAGCACAGGGGATGAAGATGTGGTGGCTGTATGATTAAGATGATTAGGGATACCAACTTTCTGACCCCTTCTATTGTATACTTATGTATCGCAACCGCAACCGTCTCTGCCCATATCATACGAATTGATGTTATATTTTTTCATGCAGTCGTGGCAAATGCTCTCTCCAAGTGGAATTATTGCATCACAAAAGGTACATGCTGCTGCTGCTACTCTGTTGCTGTCAGTCTTGGATGTTAATCCCAACAATATGGGATACATTGATAGAGCTATTAAATCTTCTCAGATACACAGATAGTAATCTTACACAAGTCCGCTCTATGATTTATTCCTGAATTTACTAGGAATAAGGGAGAAGACCTCGCATAAACTGACATACTGAATTAAACCATAAATCATCTAGAGACTTAGTTGAAAACCCTATAGTACTATTTAAAAATAAGGTTAAAAGAGAGGATCTTGATTATCCAGATACTTGCCGCCCCTTGATTATGTTAATTATGTTATAATATATCAAGATGAGGATTTGGAGATCAAGAAAATTATCTTGATGATTTTAGTTATGCCTTATAGCTCCGTCCTGGAAAATTTGTTATATGCGGGCGGCTATGTTAGCCTATGAATATAGCCCGTGATTTACTTTGCATAGCAAAGGGCGAGATTCTTGAAGACTGCTGGAGCAGGCGCATATACTCTGTTGACGCAAGCCATTACGAAATCGAGCCAGCTGCAATAATGTGCCCTTCAGATGAAGATGATGTTCAGCGACTGTGTGAATATGCTTCGTCCAACAAAATACCAGTGACCGCAAGAGGAGCCGGCACAGGGCTTCTTGGACAGTCTTTGTCTTATGGCATAGTTCTTGATTTTTCAAAGCATATGGATAGGATAATAGATATTGATGACGACTATGTCATAGTCCAACCAGGCGTTGTGAAAGGCATGCTGGACAAAGAACTGAAGAAGAGAAACAAATTCCTGCCACCTGATCCCGCCAGCAGTAACTACTGCACTATAGGCGGTATGATAGCAGACAATTCTAGCGGTATTCACTCCCTAGGCTATGGCAGCACTATTTCATTTCTCAAGGAGATTAACGTGGTATATGCTGACGGTCAGCTAGGTTTTGCCAGCTCATCCAAATACGACGATAAGATGAAAAAACTTGGAGAACTGCTTTTGCCATATGTTCACAAAATTAGAAATTATTATCCAAATGTGAATAAGAATTCTTGTGGCTACAGGCTGGATGCAGTTGTTGCAGATAACTTCAATCCACAAAAGGTCTTTGCCGCTTCTGAAGGTACACTTGGCGTAATGACTTCGGCAAAGCTCCATGTCTTAGACATCCCGCCATACAGGTCCTTGGTCGTCTTAGGCTTCGAAGATCTGCTAAGTGCTATTTCAGTAGTGCCTACGATCTTAAAGTTTTCTCCCGTTGCCCTCGAAATGTTGGATCATACTGTTGTGAGGTCTGAAGATGGTAATACGCAGGGTGCAGGATGCCTGCTTATTATTGAATTTGCAGGCAATCACAGTGTAAACAAAGTAGAAGAACGTATGAGATTGTGCAAGCAAGTGCTTGCAGATAGATGTTCTGTATTAGAATTTGCTTCAGATGAGGAGAGTATAACAAAGATATGGAGGGCACGAAAAAATGCACTCAACAGCATCATGAAGCTTACTCTGGGTAGTCGAAGACCCATCGGACTAATAGAGGACACGGTTGTTCGCCCAGATATTCTTGCAGAACATGCTGCCAACCTTCTGCAAACATATCAAGAGAACAAACTCGATTATGTAATCTATGGTCATGTAGGTGACGGGAATATACATACAAGGCCACTTATGGATATTGCCTCAACAAAAGAAGCAGAATTGATATGCAATATTGCCAACAAAGTATTTGCTCAAGTGATAAAGAGAGGAGGTACGATCAGTGGCGAGCATGGTGACGGGCTTGCTCGAACAGGTTACATTCAAATGATGTATGGGAAGCGGATCACGTCATTGTTCTCGAAGGTTAAGAAGCTACTTGATCCTTCATTTATAATGAATCCTTGCAAAAAAATTCCATGCAAGGATTTATGAACGACATTTGGGCTGAGGCGTAGTGTTGAAGAAACACCACTCAACTGACTTTGCGAGACTCTGGAGATACTCCGTAGGATTTTACGGTGTATGGATAGCGCACTTAGGAAGACAGATGAGGCTATTTGATCACCTTGACGCTAGCCCTATGAGCATAGAAGAACTAATAAGCAGCACAAAATTGTATCCGGCTGCAGTCAAGGCGTGGTGTTCTGCAGCACAAGCATATAGATTTATCGTTGCAAAGAATGGAAAATTGCAAATGAAGAAGCAAGTAAAGCGCATCCTTGTCGATAAGACAAGTCCAGATTATCTTGGTGGACAATTCGCATACCTGGCATTGAGGAGCCTAGAGTATGGTGCATTTGAAGAGCTATTTAGAGTCGGTAGGACTAGAAAAACAATTTCTACCTTGAATGCAGTACAACAGGCGACTGATTGGGACCACTACGCATTTCTTGCTGCGGCGCAACATCATAAAAAATTGCACCGGCAGCTGTCCACAGGATGTAGATTGCTTGATGTGGGCTGCGGGACAGGCAGCATGCTTGCTAAGATCCATGAAGAATATCCCAAGTCAACTCTAGTCGGGATAGACACTTCAGCCAAAGCAGTTGCGATGGCGCGCCTAATAGCTCACGGTAAACCTATCACCATAGTAAAGGCATCTAGCGAATCCATGAAATTTGCAAACGAATTTGACATTGTGTTTCTGGGTGAATCACTCTACACAATGAAAGACAGGGAAAAGGTTCTATCAAACTGCTGGCGCGCTCTAAAGAATTATGGCACAATTGCGATAATGGAGGGATTACTGCCTAATTCAAAGCTTAATTGTGCAACAAACCAGCTGATAATGGGCATGCAGCTTGACTTTGCCCTAGAAGGTCATATGTTTATGAATAAAGAAGAGATTATCGCCTTGCTCAACAACAAGTTCTCAAAGGCACTTTTTGAGGACCTTGGAGGTAACGTCTATCTTGTAACTGCAACGAAGAAGGGATAATAATATCTAGACCAGTGACTCATAACAATATTATTCTGCACCTATGAGCCCTAATAAGTCGAAGCCTTCTGATGACTTTTCTTTCAATTCAGCTATCGATATAAGGTGTCCATCAGGGTCCTGAACTATTGCGTGCTTGCCAAAAGGCTCCTCTTTTGGCCTTTTGAAGAACTTCACCCTCTTTTCCTTCAGCTTCTTAACAGTCGAGTCAAGATCTGTGACTTCAAAACCAACAAGTGTGCCTGAACCTGTCTTTAACATCTTCTTCTTTTTCTCAGGAGATGGGTGGAGGGCTAGCACAGTATCATTATTGAAAAACTCTGTCCAATCTTTAGATCTACTCTTGACCGGCAGCTCTAGTGTATCACTATAAAACTTGATTGATTTTTCGATGTTTGAAACTAACAGGATTACTGCTCCAACTTTTCTAAATTTCAAACTTGCATACACCTCTATGGTACCACAGTTCTACATAGTAAATTATGAACCTATCGCCACAACTGTACGCAATTTCAAATCTAGTTGTGTAGCATATTAGAATTCTTGAAAGCGGGCTCATGAGCAAATCCGTAGTTAGGATAGACAGGCGTTCTGCACTTATCAAGAATCCTGAATATTGAATGTATATTATCGATAGTATTTCTTTTAAGGGAGGTAGATGATAAGTCTGTATGGTTACCCCTACTATCCCTTCGGATGAGAGTAACACTGCTAATGCTAGCAGAGTTAGAGGGAAGACTTCAACAACAACAAATACTAGTGCAGACATGACACCGTCAGTCGACGCACAGCAGACAGCAGAAACGATTAGAGGTGTTGCACGTAGAATAAGAGAAGAATCAATCAGGATGAGAGAACTTGTACATGCTATACGCCAAAGTGGAGCAGTCGAAGAGCTCGTTGATTCAATTAGGGAGGCATCGCTTGCAACACGTGATACTGCAAAAGAAATTAATGATGGCGCTCGTGCCCTCAGAGATCGCGGTGCAATTAGAGAAACTGCTGTTGCAATAGACGAGACAACTAAAGCGGCACAGGAAACGGCTGAAACCGTTAGAGTTGCAGCAAGAGAAGTCGGAGAATCCGCACCTGTTACATCGGAGACAGTAAGAAGGACCAGTAGGAGGCTTCGAAGGTCCCCAAGGTCAACTAGTACGGCTTCTTCTACAGCCGACACTACAGCTACCTCACTCGAAGAAGGAACACCAGTAAGCTAAGAGGATAAGCGACAGAGTTTATGTTGCTTATAGCCCTCAAAACACCTGGATTGCAGTGCGAATGCGAATGGAAGTGGCAAGTGCAAAATTGATGGCTACATGGATCATCCCTATAGCTTTTCTGCTACCATCCATCCTTCTTACGTTGTCCGTATGGCGACTGGTAAGCAAGTACAGGCGGTACAAGCGACCACAATATTACGATCGCGACACCATACGAAAGCTAGTATAAAAAAACATTGGCACCTCAGAAATCAGTTCCCTATCTAATTTTTTGACGCTTATTGTTTCACGATATGCAGAAAAATGTCGTATAACATGCCGAGTCAGCGACTGAAGGCTGCTTGATATCACAATCTGGGCCTATAACAGGGCTTTACTCTTGGTTGCATGCGTAGTTCTGTGGGCAAAACGATTATTATGCTAGATGCTTGAGCAGGGACTAAATCCGTCTGTGTAGTGTCAGCTAATGTATAATGTACGCATAGGGAGAGATATCGGAAGTCTATCTCGCAATATGCACCAAATTCAATTGAAAATTTTGTTAACTCGATAAATAGGATGTAGTAGGAGTACCAGGTGCATATGGCAGCAAACCAAGATAATGTTGAAGAAAAAGCAGTAAAAGAGATTAGGGATAAGGCTAAGGCCGGCAAAAGTTCTTCAGAAATAGAAAAGGAACTTAATAGCCAGGATGTAGCCTACAAGATAAAAAACAACACAGGTGAGCAGTAAGCAGTCTATTCTGGCTCTAATCCATGTTGCACAACTATAATCCTTGCACTCGATCTTCAAAATGAGGGTTAGTACTGATCTTGTAGTTCTCTTGAAGTGGATGCCTTGATCATATGGCACCAATGCTAATGTCTTTTTTTAAGAATGGATACTAAAACCATTCTTCAATTGGAGGTTTTATACGTGGGTAACCTCTATGGCGCTTTGGCAGCGGGGAGCGGTTTGTGAAAATGCCTTACAGGTTTGAAGTAATGCACTGTTGAAAGAAAAACCACGTTAGCATCATTTGGGCATCGTGTATGATGCTATTTATCAATACAGTAGCATATACGTTAGAATCAGTGATACTATGCCGATCAATACAAAGCCAATACCCGCATATAGAAGCGCCTTTCTTTTTTCTCTCAGTTGCATGGCTATATCTCATCAAACGAATAGAGGAGTAAATCAGTGTTGCTCTTATTCCGTCTTGGGATGACCATCTGACAGACAAGGAAGACTAGGACATGCCAATATTATGTGCCAATATAGTGCTATGGCGTGAAGCGGACTCTGTGTAGAAAAAAGAGCTTGCTGAAGTGGATAAAGACAACTACAGTGTAGGAGACGCAAATATAAGCCTGCATAACCAAAAAAAGCCATCGAGTTATCATTGAAAGCAGACAGACTCTTCTTCATTTATGTTGCGAAAGAAAAAGAATGGCAACAGCTGGAAAGTGAGGACTGGATCTATGTTTCGGCCATGGCACGTTTTTTCAAGTGGTGGGCACAACGTTATTTTGGCATTTCTCTTCCAGTACAGGCAGATATTTTGCCAATCATTCCTGGCAGGCTCTTTGACAGAATGTCTGTGGCATACTTGATAAGAGACCACTCTGAAAGGGGACAGGACACCTTTCATTTTTACCTTGCATATTTTAAGCCTCTTTTTACTGACTGCAATACCGAAGGTTACACCGCGCCAGGTATTGGGATTGCATGGTGGCAGAGGCCGGCATCAAGCGTGCCAGAAATTAAGCGTTATCGTTTCTATGCAGACACCAACTGCCCACGGGTTTCGCATATACTTGCCCATGAATTACTTAGGATGAAAGGTAAGACTAAAAAAGACTTTTTTGGGAAAGTGCACGAGCTTTGGGACAAACATATCTACAAGGTGCAGCCTTTCCTATACTTTGACAGCCAATTTAAGCGAGTAAGCAGTGAAGGCTCGTATAGGTTTGTGACTATAGATCCCGGTGAACTATAGACAGAAAATGGACAACGGGATACAAAAAGAAATATCAACCGCTTTGAGCGAATGTAAGCGGCTGCATTATGCGACTAGAAGCTCTGGCAAAGTCGGGAGCGATAGTGTCTTCTGTAGGTGTATCCCTCATGGTCGTCTTTGTGATCGCCTTGCTATCCTTTCCTGTGATAAAAAATTGCAACGATAGCGATAAATGCTCTTATCGCTCAATAGCGCCAGGAGTACTCCAGTCAGTTGTGCAGCCTAGCTTTCTCGCAATTTCCCTCATTACTATTTCAGCAGGAGTCGTGATTCTGAGATTTAGCAGGTGGTTAGAGAGTAAAAAATCTAAAAATGACACCAAGAATTACGATGCCTAAATCTTGTTGTTCCACATCATTCCTTCCATAAAGTCCTAATATCTCTCTCCATATGGACATGCCTTGACGCTGCTTCTGCGAGAGCTGCAAGCCTTTTAGCGGGAAACTAAGCTTCGATAGCGAGATGATTCTTTGCTCTATATCTCATTAACTCCGCTTCCTCCTTTGTTACTTTACCAAAGCCAAGAAGCATCTGGTACTAAATAGCAGGCCTATAAATATTAGATATCCCCAATGTTCGTGTTGGTCAAAGCAAAGTTTAGCCAAGCAGAAAGTGATTTCTTAGGCAGGAATGAAGCCTGCAGGCTAGCGACATGTCATGACGGAATTCCCCATGTCGTTCCAGTATCGTACATTTTTGAGCATGGGTCGTTCTTTATCGCGACCGATTATGAAACCAGGAAGTACGAAAACATCAAGCATAACAAATTAGTGGCTCTAGTAGTGGATATTTACAGCTCTGTTGACAACACGGCAGTGTGCGTACAAGGCACAGCTGAAATCATAGAAAGGGGCGAAGAGTTTTCAAGACTCTACAGGATATTTCACGATCGCTTTGAGTGGGTCAGACGTGATTCGTGGGATGAAGGCGAGGCGCCCTTTGTGAAGGTCACACCTACAAATAAAGTAAGCTGGGGCCTGGAATGAGCCTAACAGTGAAAAGGCTAGAGGATGCTGCAGGGAAGTTATGCCAAGCCCTACTACCAATTAAGCACGAATACTATCTCGGTGGAGGAAATACAGTAGCAATATGCACGCTATCAAGCATTGACCTACTAGAGACGGTGTCAAGATCCTCTCTGATGAATAAGGTGCTAATAGCAGGCAGGCTTCTCTCGGAGAACAAAGGGATAGATACAGTAATATCCTTCGCTATAAAGCACCCGAGGCTTAAGCGTCTTGTACTCTGCGGTAAGGAAGTCAAGGGCCACCGAGCAGGTCAGGCACTACTGGCACTTACAATCAATGGCATGGACGCATTTGGTCGAATAAATGGAGCACATAGCCCTAATCCTGTGCTTACGTCATCGCCACTGGACGTCGAGAGATTTAGGCATCAAATACAAATTATAAACTTGATAGGGGTAGTTGACATTGCCAAGATTGCCCAGGTCCTAATACCCTGATACCTGCCTATCGCGATTGACCTTATTTTTCTTCTTGTATTCATGGAGTACATCAGAGGGACTCATACCGAGCTCTATCGACGTTTGTACAACGAAATGCCAAATATCAATAAGTTCTTCTCTTGCTGCCTTACTGTCGAAGGGTGTAGGCTTCTTCCACCACTTCCAGCTTGTAAGCCTTTGGAGTTCGATAGCTTCGTGGACTAATGCTGTAGAAAGGGCAGATACCCTTCCTTCTACTGAAGGAGGGTACCTGGAAAGATCCATCATCGATGCAAGCTCTTTTTGAATTGAGAAAATAGTCTCAAGTGAGTCCATTACATTTGTACTTATATCGGTTGCGTAAAAAGGCTTGGTCGCATAAATATTTGAAGTCTAGATAGATCACTAAAGGTCATGCTCGGGCCGGCGCAATATCATGCAATGATACCAGATTAAGCCAGCCCACACGCTTAGTAATGTATCTACATTTAAAGTCTGTTTTGCACGACTTGATGGCTCAACCTCACGCTTGACGTAACAGTAGTATCTACAATTGAACCAAAATTAACCTAGCAAATCAACTTGAATAATATACACAGATTTGTATCATGTGTCATGGAAAACACACATCTCTGTCACACCTTTGAAAATGTGTTTCCGAGGGTGGCATATTTGCAAAAATTTTTCTATATCCTTTGACTTATAGCTGTCATAACTAATTTGCAAAGATGCATGGACTGAATCTTACGAGTGCAGAACAGCGACCTAGCTCCAGATTTTTTCTTTGAATGTCCACTTCTTGTTGAGTAAGAAGTTTCCCACAGATGCCGCACCAACTGCTAAGAGCAGCGACAGCGGATATTCCATATTGTAATTTTCGACTAATCCGTACACTAAAAAGAGCTGGATAATCGCCCCAAGCGAACTAAAGCCAACGAACATTCCAAATTGTATTCCAGTATCTTTCACATTGAATTCTCTGTCTTCAAAAGTCCACAGCTTGTTGAGGAAAAAGTTGGATGTCATCGAAATAAGTATGCCTAGGATTGTCGAGTACAGATACCATGTGTTCGGAGCCAATGTGCTAAAAAGTAGAGAAGCGATGTAGTTGACAAGTAGCCCAGAAGCACCGACCGTGTAGAACCTTCCTGCCTTTGAGAGAAAGCGCACAGATGTCCGCCTTTCCTTTTGTCTCATAGACTTACCGTAGCGATACAGGCGCATAACAGCCCTAAGGTAGTCAAACATTGCCCTCTTGTCAAACTTGCTCTTTCCTGCACTTCTGTTAGTGAACGTGTAAGGCACCTCTTTAACTCGAGCACCCTTTGTCTTGACCAAAATTTCAAGTAGCATTTTGTAGCCTATTGCATCGAACTTAACGCCATCGATGATGTCTCGCCTGAATGCAAAGAAGCCTGACACTGGATCCTTTACCTCTATGCCAAGTCCATATTGGGCTATCTTAGTCGCGCCCTTGCTCATGAGTCTGCGCTTAAACGGCCAGCCAATTATAGATCCGCCCTTTATGTATCGTGACGCAACTACTATGTCGCAATCTGAGTCTTGGAGCGCTTCAATTATAGATGGGATTACTTGAGGAGGATGAGAAAAGTCGCCATCCATGATGACTAACAAATCTCCTGTGGCAGACTGCACCCCTGCAACAATCGCAGAACTGAGACCAAGCTTGCGTTCTCGCCGAATGATCTCAACTTGTAGTTTGCTGTCGTTCGCATTGAAAATGTTTTTTGCATGCAGGCTAGCGATATCAGCAGTGCCATCCGGTGAATTGTCGTCTACGACTATTATTTCTGTTGTTGTGTAAGGAGAAAGCGTTTCAGCTATCGAGTCAAGCATTCTGACTATGTTTTGCGATTCATTATAAGTTGGAAGAACTATTGACAGTTTCGCCTTACTGGGTTTGACCATCTCCTCCTGCCTTGGCAGATCCACGACCCTGTCTTCGTCTGGAGGGATATAAAATATTTGGTTAAGCTTTATGTCATAGCAAACTAAAGATCAGCTATGAGGTAGCTGGTCTTTGCATCATCATGAGTGCCAATCTCACCAGATGGATATTTTGTTTGACTTAGATTGATGGATCATGATCCTATTTTTGGTCTGAAACTCCTAGTGTAGTGATTGCAAAAGGTGCAGATCCTCTACCTGCAGGTTGCACAAGTATTGCTTGAAATGACGAGTTTGCAACGTCAACTATTTCGAGCTTAATCCTCATGTGAGCATATATTGAAACGCTACTGCCCAAATATTCGCGTTGCTGCCAAGGAATTACCGCCTGTGCAACATTTCGGCCGGCTTGGTCTATTAGAGTTATTGGAGGGGCAGTTCTGACCATATTAGTGACCACAATAGCACAGTGTGAATTTATCGCCAAGAGTGCAAGCTCATGCAAGTACTTCATCAATGCTCTGTGGCGTTGTGGTCCAGAATATTCTGTTGAGAAGAGAGATGTCACGCTGTCGACAACAACAAGTCTGGGCTGTACCTCTAATATTTTCTTTGTTGCACTCATCTGGTCGATTGTCGTAAGCGCTCTTACGTAAGTGATTTTTTCAAGTGATAGTTGAGAACCGGAGATCTCGACTATCCGCTCGGGACGGAATGTTCCAGCAGTATCAATAAACAAAGTGCTGACTGCATCTCTCGCACAGTTTGCACAAAGTGTAAAGCACAGCTGAGACTTGCCAGAGCCACTTTCACCGTATATATCAGTAATCATGCCTGTATGTATTCCACCTCCAAGTAGTGCATCTAACGCCTTTGAACCTGTAGAGATATTGGCCTTCATGTGCATCTACGGCTAGCTGTTTTCTTGTATTACTTGCTTATGAATTTGTGTGCAAAGGAACCTTTTTATTCGAGCCACGATTTTTTCAATCGTAAAGTGATTAGCTAGATTGTCTTCGCCATCATCGCAACAGCAACCAAAACGACCCCTCTCTACGCTGCAACGAGCAATTAACCGTAAAGTTGCGGTTAGACTAAAAAGCGAAATAGAGTATAAGGGCAGGATGAATAATGTGGATTCTTATATGAACCTCATACTTACTGATGCCGAGGAGTTTAATGGCTCCATTGCGCTTGCAAACTATGGCAAAGTTGTGATAAGGGGCAACAATGTCCTTTTCATCAAGCTGGAAAAAGAATTCTAGTCACGATGAAGTACTGAGATGGTGGCACTTGACAAATGGCAAAAAGATGGCTGTTCTCGTCTGAAAGCGTAACTGAGGGACACCCTGACAAAGTTTGTGATCAGATATCAGATGCAGTTCTTGACGAATTTTTGCGGCAAGACCCTGATTCCCGAGTTGCTGTAGAATCAATGATAACATCTGGCATTGTGTTTGTCGCAGGTGAAGTTACCTCTAAAGGCAAAGCTGATGTGCAGAAAATTGTCCGTGACACTATCCGAGCAATTGGATATGACAGGCCAGAATTTGGTTTTGATTGTGATTCATGTTCAGTTCTTGCATCACTTCATGAGCAGAGTCCGGACATTTCGATGGGTGTAAATGCAAGCGAACAAAAGGAGCAGGGGGCCGGCGATCAGGGACAGATGTTTGGGTTCGCAACTAACGAAACTCCAGAGCTGATGCCTCTGCCGATCACGGTCGCACACCAGCTTTCAATGAGTCTTGCACGCGTAAGAAAGAAAAAAGAGCTCAGTTGGGTCCGCCCAGACGGAAAGTCCCAAGTTTCGGTTGTCTATGAAGATGGAGTGCCAAAACGCATAGACTCCGTCGTCATTTCTACACAGCATTCCCCTGACATCAGCATGAGTCAGCTTCGTGAAGAAGTGATTAACAAGGTCATAAAACCAGTCTGCGACGGCTGGATAGATAGCCAGACGAAGTTTCTTGTCAATCCAACAGGCAGGTTCGTGATAGGCGGCCCACCAAGCGACACAGGCCTTACTGGAAGAAAAATAATTGCTGATACATATGGCGGCATGGGGAGACATGGCGGGGGTGCTTTCTCTGGCAAGGACCCTTCAAAAGTGGACAGGTCAGCCTGTTATATGGCAAGATATGTAGCGAAGAATATAGTAGCTGCAGGGCTGGCAGAAAAATGCGAAGTGCAAGTTGCTTACGCAATAGGAGTGGCAGAACCGATCTCTATCATGGTAGAAACTTTTGGAACAGGCAAGATGGCTGCAGAAGAGGTCGAGGGATTGGTCAGAAAGAATTTTAATATGAGGCCCGCAGAAATAATAAGGATACTCGATCTTAAGCGTCCCATATACCAGCAAACTGCAGCCTATGGCCACTTCGGGAGAAACCATCCAGCCTTTACGTGGGAAAAGGCAGATAGACATCTGATATGAGCTTATGCTAAATTTAAACTGAGCCCAAAGACAAATTGTATCTCTATCTGCTTATCTCATGAATAATCGCCACCTCCACCTCATTGGCAGAAGAGCTCTATATGCCTGCGGGTAATAACCGGTTTTCATTCTTTGTTGTTGTATTTATGACGTAACACAGCAATACGAATAGTGCATACAAGTGAAGGTGTACTTTATCATAGCCAGACAGTATTGGTATATTCTACGAGCTCGCTCAAAAGATTGGTAGGCTAATGTTTCTTGCGCGGTCGAACTACTTGATGTAAAACAAATGGGTCTTACCAATCAGAAAGCGTTCCAAGATCCATGGATATGAAACAAAAACTATTGGAGCACAATGCTGGTTCTAGCTGGAGTAATTGCAATGCATATTGATGCAGTACCTCAATTCTAAATAGTTTAAAAGGCACAGTCTGTTACAAAAACGGAGGCGCCTATATAGTATTGTAGGGTCCTATATGCTTATTTGAATTGCATTGAATGAGATTGAAAAGACTAATTAGTAGTTGCGTGCCAATACTAAGCAGGCAGACAAAGATTTTATGAGTCAGAATAATAATATTGTATCACTAAAGGTTCTTGAAGCCTATACTCGAGATGTAGGCAGGGGCACGGCAAGAATTGACTACGATACTATGGGTTCTTTAGGAGTAAGCACAGGCGATATAATAGAAATAAAGGGCAAACGAAGGACAGTTGTCAAATGTTTACCTCTTTACCCTTCTGATGAGGGAAAAGGAATAGTCAGGCTAGATGGATTGGTAAGAAATAATGCCGGCATAGGCATAGGAGATGCAATAAACGCAAGGAAGGTCAAAGCTGTTCCTGCTGAGAAGGTCGTGATATCTCCACTCGAAGCAATACCTCCAATTGATGAGCGCTATCTGGCCGATGCTCTAGAAAGTGTACCCCTGATCAAAGGTGATAACGTCATGGTTCCATATTTCGGTGGAAGGCTGACGTTTCAGATAATAGGGATAACGCCCCCTCCTGCTGTTGATACGGCTGCAATTGTTACCAGCAAGACCACATTCACCATAACTGAAAAGGATGAGGCATTACGAGGTATGCCTCAGGTTTCTTACGAGGATATAGGCGGCCTCAGGGACGAAATGCAAAAGGTTAGAGAAATGATAGAACTACCCCTAAGACATCCAGAAATATTTGAGAAGCTAGGGATAGAAGCCCCAAAGGGCGTGCTCCTATTCGGTCCTCCAGGCACTGGCAAGACATTATTAGCGAAGGCGGTTGCAAGCGAGAGCAATTCTCACTTTATCAGCATATCAGGACCGGAAATCATGAGCAAATTCTATGGAGAATCAGAGGCACGCTTGAGAGAGATATTCAAGGAGGCAAGAGAGAAAGCTCCAACCATCATTTTCATTGACGAGATCGACTCTATTGCTCCAAAAAGAGAAGAAGTAATGGGAGAAGTTGAGAGAAGAGTTGTTTCTCAGATGCTGTCACTGATGGATGGGCTTGAAGGCAGGGGCAAAGTCATTGTTATTGCTGCAACTAATAGGCAAAATGCGCTTGACCCTGCTTTAAGACGACCTGGAAGATTCGACAGAGAAATTGAGATTAAAGTACCAGACAAGAATGGACGTTTAGAGATTCTTCAGATTCATAGCCGTAATATGCCCCTTGACACAGATGTAGACCAGAAGAAAATAGCCGCAGTTACACATGGTTTTGTGGGCGCGGATTTGGAATACCTCTGTAAAGAAGCAGCAATGAAGTGTCTTCGGAGATTATTGCCTGACCTCAATTTAGAAGATGAGAAATTGCCTCCAGAAACACTCGACAAGCTGATTATAACGCAAAATGACTTTAATCAGGCAATAAAGGATGTCATGCCTTCAGCCATGAGAGAGGTCTTCTTGGAATCCCCTGACGTAAAATGGGAAGATATCGGAGGGCTTGAAGGAGTAAAAAGAGAATTACAGGAGGCAGTAGAGTGGCCACTCAGATACCCTGACTTATATGCAAAGATAGGCCACACGGTTCCAAAAGGTATTTTGCTGCATGGACCATCGGGAACCGGCAAGACTATGCTTGCGAAGGCCGTGGCAACAGAATCTGAAGCTAATTTCATATCAGTAAAGGGACCCGAGCTTTTAAGCAAGTGGGTCGGGGAGTCTGAACGAGGAATTCGTGAGATCTTTCGGAGGGCAAGGCAGGCAGCTCCATGTGTTGTCTTCTTTGACGAGATCGATTCGATTGCGATGGCAAGAGGAGGAGGCATGGGAGGCGAAATGGGTGGTGGCAGTGTAGGAACAAATGATAGGGTAATTTCGCAGATCCTCACTGAGCTTGATGGAATAAGTGAATTACATGGGGTCGTAGTGCTTGCAGCTACCAACAGGCCAGATATGATTGATACTGCATTATTGAGACCTGGAAGATTTGATAGAATAGTATTTGTACCAAATCCAGACAGAAGAACAAGAAAGAGAATACTCGAAATTTATGCTGCTGATAAGCCAATAGGAGCAGATGTCGACCTTGAGAAAATAGCAGATATAACAGATGGTTTTAGTGGAGCTGATGCAGCTGCCATAGTAAATACTGCTGTGTCCCTTGTGCTACATGAATACCTGGCGAAGTATCCAACACCGGAAGAAGCAGCAAAGCATGCATCAGAAGCACATGTGATGATGCGTCATTTTGAAGAGGGTGTAAAGAAGATAAGGACTCAAAGAGAGAGAAAGCCTGAAGAAACAAGAGCACTCTCATATTATCGCTAGTAGTCTGGAAGCAAGTCCCCGGCTTCTCGGCCCTCACTTGCTCTTTTAGACTGTATATTACAGAGATGGAGAGTTGTGAGGGATCTCAGGCCAGGAAAAGAAAATTTTGAGCTTCCTCCCTTCGCTCGGCAACTAAAATAGTGCCTGTGTATATTTGTGCGTAACTCGAAAATACTGATTGTAAATGCAAGACCACGAATGAGCCGTCATGATAGCAAATAGGAGCTGGCATTGGCTGCAATGCCATTCCTCGACTCCTTGATTATCTATCTGAGCCATGTAAACCTTGATAATTTGCAAAAAAATCTTCAATGGATAGAAAAAAAGGTAAATGCCCTGCTGCGCTCGCGTGGGCATGCATTGGTTTGCAGATCTATGATTCTATTTGTTCATTCTGAGCACGTCAACTTGGCCACTGTGTAGCCAATCCTTCAGCTCATCATGTGTTGGCTTGGCGTCGTGTTTGCCTGCCAAATGAAGATGCAGAAGAACATAGTTAACTTGGTTGAGTAAGGGTTTGTTT
>DATFBV010000077.1:0-10238 GCA_035253605.1 Nitrososphaera sp. | reverse complement strand
CAGGCACTATATTCTCCTATGTGCTATGAAGATGGAGGCATAGTTGATGACATAATTGCCTATAGGCTTGCCCCTGATAATTATATAGTTGTAGTCAATGCTTCAAATAGGAGCAAAGACTTTGAGTGGATTTCAAAGCATTCAGAATCAGCACATGTCGAGGATATAAGCGATAGAACTGGCCTGCTTGCATTACAGGGCCCGCGTGCATCTGCTCTGCTGCAGAAATTGGTAGAACCTAACCTGCAGTCTGTTAAACCATTTCACATTATTGATACAAATGTTGATGGGATAGAGTGCATGATATCGAGGACCGGTTATACAGGAGAGGACGGATTTGAGTTGTTCTTTGATTCTTCAAAAATAGAAATCTGGAGTAAATTGATGCAGTATGCAAAAATATTTGAAATCAAGCCCACGGGTTTAGGCGCACGGGATACTCTACGGCTTGAAGCCGGCCTGATGCTCTATGGAAATGACATAGATGAAAATACCACACCGCTAGAAGTCCCATTAAGTTGGACGGTCAGCTTCAACAAGAAGCAAGAATTCATAGGCAAAAAAGCGCTAATCGACAGCCATTCATCAAGAAAGCTTGTTGGTTTTGAAGTTTTGGAAAAGAGGATAGCGAGGCAGGACAACAAAGTTCTCATGAAAGGAATGGAAGTAGGTTTTGTGACAAGTGGTAATTTTTCGCCCACCCTTAGAAAATCTATCGGGTTTTGCTTCGTACCTGCTGAGGTTTTGCAGGATCAATCAATCAAGATTGACATTGGAGGGAAGCACTATGAAGCAAAAACAACAAGTACAAGGTTTTACAAGCGCAAATAAGAACTGTGTAGCAACAATAATCTTTTTGCATGTGCATCGGTATTTTTTGGGATGTGCGCAGAACTGAAAAGAGATAGAGTTTTATCTTTGCTGCAGAAGGAACGGATTGTGTCAGACTTAAAATTCACAAATGAACATGAGTGGATTAAGATTGAGGGTGGAGCAGCAGTAATTGGAATTTCTAACTTTGCTCAAGAACAACTAGGAGACATAGTTTCAATAGAATTGCCAAAAGCTGGCGTCGTCTTCAGACAAGGACAGACTATGGCCATAATCGATTCAGTGAAGGCGTCCTCTGACATTTACGCTCCTATTAGCGGAGAGATCATAGAGGTCAACGAAGGGTTGATTGAAAGACCGGAAATGATAAACCAGTCTCCGTACGACTCGGGCTGGATCGCAAAGATTAAACCATCAAATATGGAAGAGTTTGCGATTTTAATGACAAAGGAAAAGTATGACAGATATATTGGCGAAATAAAATAAGAGCAACGGAAATCAATGGATTACACACCTGCAACAGAAAAAGACATAAAAGAAATGCTAAACATAATCGGAGTAACTTCTATAAATGATCTGGTCAAAGAATTTATTCCTGCTTTTACGGGCAAACTGAATCTGCCTCATCCAAAGAATGAGCTTGAACTAATACGCCATATGAGAGATCTTGCCCATACAAACAAGGTCTTGAGATGCTTTGTAGGAGCAGGAGCTTACAACCATTATATCCCATCAGCTGTTAGCCACCTGCTCGCAAGAGGAGATCTCTTTACAGGATATACGCCTTACCAAGCGGAAATTAGCCAGGGAACGTTGCAGGCCATATATGAATTTCAATCGTACATATGCCTTCTTACCGGAATGGATGTTGCAAATGCGTCATTGTACGAAGGTGCATCTGCCTTGGCTGAGGCAGCCTTGCTTTCATGCTCTTACACTGGACGGGACCGAATTTTTGTAAAGGAAAGGCTACATCCGCACTATCTGGAAGTATTGCGAACGTATTGTGAAGGGGCTGAACTTACACTCACTGACAGAATAGATAACAACACTGCTTGCGTAATCGCTCAAAATCCGGATTTCTATGGTAATGTAGAAAACCTGCATTACATAGCGCAACAGGCGCACAAAGTGGGTGCACTCTTTACTACTTGTATTGTCGAGCCTACTTCACTCGCAATACTAGAGTCTCCTGGAAAATATGGCGCGGATATTGTGGCAGGAGAAGGGCAGTCATTTGGCATACCTTTAAGCTTTGGTGGGCCCTATCTTGGATTTATAGCTGTCAAGGATTTTTTGCTAAAGAAACTCCCTGGTAGGATCTGCGGCATGACTACAGATTCGAGAGGCAACAGGGGCTTCGTACTTACATTTCAGGCTCGGGAGCAGCATATCAGAAGGGAGAGAGCCACAAGCAATATAACTACCAACCAAGCTTTAATGGCGCTGGCCGCAACGATATATTTGGCACTTATGGGCAGGAGCGGCTTGACAAGGGTTGCAAAACTATCTTACTCCAGAGCACACCTATTGAATAAGAAATTGGAAAAGGCTGGCTTTAGGAATTTGAACAGCAAGCCCTTCTACAATGAGTTTGTAATGAAGGTTCCGGGGTCTGCAGAGGAGCTTGCCTCAAAGCTGCTCGAGAAGAGAATACTGGGAGGAGTTAATCTGGGTGAAGACAATCTTTTGATTTGCTGCACTGAGATGAATTCTGTGCAGGATATCAATGATTTCGTTTCTGCCGTAGCAGGTGACTGAAAAAGAAATGAAAATAATATTTGAATATGAAGAAGAGAAAAATACGGGACATCTTCAGGAAGGAGGAGGAGAAGTAGAAGAAGAAGAAGATATCGGTATTGAGTTGCCAAGTGACATTATCAGAAAAGAGCTGCCCATCCCCAATGTAAATGAAGTAGATGTTGTCAGACACTACACAAACCTATCAAGAATGAATTTCGGCGTTGATATTGGGTTTTATCCACTTGGCTCATGTACCATGAAGTATAATCCAAAGGTAAACGAAGACGCTGCAAGGGCAGAAGGATTCAGCAACCTTCATCCTCTATCTCCTGAAGTGTGCACTCAAGGGTCGCTAAAATTGATGTGGGAATTGAAAGAGTATTTCAAAGATATCACGGGCATGGATGATTTCACTCTGCAGCCGTCTGCTGGGGCCCAGGGCGAACTCTTAGGAGTTATGATAGCAAAGGCCTACTTTAGGCAGAATGGAGAGAAAAGGACAAAAGCGATAATCCCGGATTCAGCTCACGGCACGAATCCTGCTACAGCTTCAATGTGCAAACTAGAGACAATTACTATTCCTTCTGATCCACGTGGCAACATGGACATACGCAGATACAAGGAGTCCCTTAGTCCTGAAGTGGCACTAGTTATGTTAACAAATCCAAATACCCTTGGACTTTTCGATGAAAACACTATCAAGATCAGTGACCTTGCACATAAGAATGGGACTTTGATGTACTGCGATGGTGCAAACATGAATGCACTCTTAGGAATCACCCGGCCAGGGGACCAGGGCTTTGATATGATCCATCTTAACCTGCATAAGACATTTTCAACCCCCCATGGGGGAGGCGGCCCTGGAGCAGGAGTGCTTGGTGTTAAATCATTTCTTTCAGAGTATTTGCCGGTACCCCACGTTGTTAAGCGTGATAGCGGATATTCTCTTGATTATGCCTCTAGAAAATCGGTTGGCAGGGTTCGATCCTTTTACGGAAACTTTGGCATGCACGTGAGGGCGTATTCGTACATCCATTCTTGGGGTACCAAGATAAGGAAGGTGTCAGAACATGCAATATTGAACGCTAATTACCTCCAAGCTCTTCTAAAGGACACTTTTGACCTTCCCTACGATCGCCGATGCGCCCATGAATTTGTTCTGTCCTCAAGGAGATTTGGTGAAAAAAGCGCGCTTAACATAGCAAAAAGGCTTATGGACTTTGGCTTCCATCCACCCACCATTTACTTTCCGCTAATAGTACCTGAGGCTTTGATGATAGAGCCTACGGAAACAGAAAGCAAAGAAACGCTGGATAGATTTGTACTAGCGTTAAAAAAAATAACAAGTGAGCTAGAAGAAGATCCTGAGATAGTTAAGCAATCGCCAGTATCTACACCAGTTGGCAGACTGGACGAAGTTGCTGCTGCGCGGCGGCCAAATCTGAGATGGCGACCGTCTCAAACAAAGACAATCCAAAGTGGCAGTGAATGAGAAGAGCCTACAATGAATACAAATCGCAGAAACTCATTAGGATAATGCTAGAATATGATGAGACAGAAAATACCATCAATTGGATTACAATTGCCGGAGATTTTTTCCTTTATCCAGAGGAAGCCTTGGAAATCCTTGAAGCAGCCTTAATTGGCACAAGATTGGATAGAGAAAGTCTCAAACAAGAGATAGACAACTTTCTCAAGAACTATGAGGTATATGGATTTGATTCGACGTCTCTGACAGAGGCAATACTTGGTTGCAAGTCATAGAAAATGAGCACTATAAGGTTCAGCAAAATAAGAGTATTGGAAACCGGACACAGCAATGCGGCTCTTAACATGGCAATAGACGAAGCGCTGATAGAACACATAGGCGATACACCAATACTCAGAATATATGGATGGCGACCTGCGGCTATCTCAATTGGATATTTTCAGAGTATAAAAGAGGAAGTTGATCTGGAAAAGTGCAGCAAGATTGGAGTTGATATTGTCAGAAGATTAACTGGTGGTGGAGCAGTGCTACACGAATTTGAGATAACATACTCCTTCATAACAAGACAATACCCTCAGAACATTATGGAATCATATAGGTGGATTTGTGAAGCAATTGTGGCATCTATAAATAGGCTGGGATTTGATGCCAGTTTTATCCCCCTCAACGACATACTAGTAAAGGGCAAGAAGGTCTCTGGAAGTGCCCAGACAAGGAGGAATGGAGTGCTGCTGCAGCATGGCACTGTATTATTAGGCGTCGACGTAGACAAGATGTTTTCCCTTCTGAAAGTTCCTTCTGAAAAACTTAAGGACAAGATAATCAAAGATGTAAAGGAAAGAGTAACCGGCCTAGCAGGGACAACCTTTGAGGAGGTGGCAGCGTCGCTAAAAGCTAGTTTTGCTACGAAATTTGCTGCCAAGCTCCTAGCTGACAGCATGAGCATGGATGAAATCAGCCGTGCCAAATGGTTAGCAGAACGAAAATACAGCAGCAGAGAGTGGAATTTTAGAAGATAAGCAATTTTATTATTGTGAACTTTCACAAATCCCTATCTGAATGTACGACGCTATAATAATAGGTGCAGGACCTGGCGGATATACATGTGCTATAAGAGCAGCGCAGCTGGGCGGCAGAGTCTGCATTATTGAAAAAAATGGGCTTGGAGGCACATGCACGCAAAGGGGATGCATCCCAACAAAATACCTACACTCCATAGGCGATATTATGAGGAAGTCTACTTCTGCAAGAAAGGACGGCTTGAAGGCAAATATCGAATTGAATTATACAACTGTAAGGTCAAGAATGGCAGGCACAGTTAGCAGGCTTGCATCAGGCATCAAAACTCTCTTGGAAAGCAACAACATCGACGTAATACATGGAGAAGCTCATATGACTTCTGGAAATAAAGTAATAGTGAATGACAACACTTTGGAAACAAAGAACATTGTTATTGCTACAGGAAGCTATCCTTTGTGCTTACCTCACTATGCCTTTGGAGATAATATAGTTTCGACAGACACAATTTTTGAACTTGAAAAATTGCCTAAATCGATCGTCGTTATAGGTGGCGGTTACAGCGGCTGCGAATTCTCTGCCATCTTTAACTCTTTTGGATGCAAGGTATCCCTGATTGAGGCGCAGGACCACTTGATGCCTCTTCAAATTGAAGAGATAGGAAGGACTATTGAAAAGTATATGCGCTTGGACGGGATCAATGTAATGACAGGATCCGCGGTTGAAAACATCTTGGAGAATAGGATAATTTTGGCCAACGGGCACACTATTGAAGCAGAGAAGGTATTAGTGTCTATAGGTCGCAGACCACGCATAAATGTTAGTGAATTGAGTAACTGTGGTGTAAAATTTAGCGAACGAGGAATACTTGTCGACAGCGAGATGCGGAGTACGGCTCAGAATATTTTTGCAATAGGGGATGTAACTGGTATCTTTGAACTTGCTCATGTTGCTTCAAAACAGGGAGAGATAGCTGCACAAAACATAATGGGGAAAAGAAGCGAGATGGACTATGGAACTGTGCCTGCATGCGTCTTTACATATCCAGAGGTCGCTTTCGTCGGTAAGCTAGAAGGAAAGCACGGCGAATTTCCACTTGTTGCAAGTGCAAAGGCAAATTGTCTCGGAGACACAAGGGGAATCTTTAAGGTTTTTGAAAAAGATGGAATAATCGTAGGAGCCTTAATTATCGCACCACATGCAGGAGAGATGATTGGTGAAGCTGCTCTTGCAGTTAGAATGCAGATGAAAACCCAAGATATATCTGGCACAATTCATGCCCACCCTACACTTCCTGAATCGCTGGTAGACGCAGTAAGGGATATCGACAGTGAAGCCATGCATATTTCATACAGGAACAAGAAGTAGCACAATGACTATCTACTACATACATACAGTTTTTATTCTTTCCAATTAAGGATGGAAAATAATATTATTATTATTATTACCTGCAAATATACACACAACTTTTTAACTCTTAATGAAAAGATGACATTGTCCAGCAATGTCTGAAGACAGCAGCTTTGGCACAGCCCGTGCCGTAGTTAAGCCGATATACTTCTTCGACGAGACAGACGGCATAAATAAGATGCTGCTTGGAGGGAAAGGAGCCGGTCTTGCTGAAATGACAAGGCTTGGTCTGCCTGTCCCACCTGGCTTCATAATAACTACTGAAATTTGTGAAAAATTTTACGAAGCAGGCAAACGCCTGCCAGATGGCTTGATGGATGAAGTGCGCAACTCTATGAGGCGTCTGGAAGCTCTGACTGGAAAAAGGTTTGGCGACCGGGAAAACCCGCTCCTTGTGTCAGTGCGTTCTGGTGCTCCCGTGTCAATGCCGGGCATGATGGACACAATCCTCAACCTTGGTCTAAACGATGAGACAGTTGAGGGACTTGCAAAGCAAAGCGGCAAGCCGGAATTTGCATGGGATACGTATTGGCGGTTTGTGCAGATGGTTGGCAAGATTATTCTGTGTATTGATGCCCGCAAGTTCGACAGCATCGTGGCTGGTAAAGACCTTTCAGACCTAGAGGTACTCAAGACAGTTGTAATGTCATCCAAATCCCTATGCGAAGAGACTGGCAAGAAATTTCCAGCAGATCCGTACAAGCAGATGGAGCTTGCTATTGACGCAGTCTTTCGGTCGTGGATGGGCAAGCGCGCGGTAGAATACCGAAAGCAGTACAACATCACACAGGATATGGCAGGAGGTACGGCCGTGACGATTGTTGCCATGGTCTTTGGAAACATGGGCTTTGATAGCTGCACAGGCGTCGTGTTTACCCGCGATCCCCAGACAGGGGAAAAGCGGCTGTACGGCGATTACCTTGCAAATGCACAGGGCGAGGATGTAGTTTCAGGTAAGACAACACCGGACCATATCGATAAGCTTGTCAGTAAAATGCCTGTTGTATACAGGCAGCTCTGTGAAGTGACTCAAAAGCTTGAGAACCACTTTAAGGAGCCACAAGACGTCGAGTTTACAGTAGAGAAGGGGAGGCTTTATATCCTTCAGACAAGGGCAGCCAAAATGAACGCAGTCGC
Organism: Nitrososphaera sp.; assembly: GCA_035253605.1. Classification (GTDB taxonomy): domain Archaea; phylum Thermoproteota; class Nitrososphaeria; order Nitrososphaerales; family Nitrososphaeraceae; genus Nitrososphaera. The sequence goes on along the minus strand of DATFBV010000077.1, from coordinate 2,611 downwards.
AGCGGTCAAGACTTCTGTCGATCTCTACCGCGAGGGTCTTATAAGCAAGATTGCTGCGCTTGAGCGAATCAATCCCGAAGCACTAGAGCAGATCTTGTATCGCAGAATAGATCCACATTTCAAACAAAAGCCTATTGCAGTAGGAGTAGGCGCATCTCCTGGTGCGGCAAGCGGCAGTGCAGTATTTGACACAGCAACTGCAGAGGCACTTGGCAAAAAGGGGGAAAAGGTGATCCTGGTAAGGGAGGAGACCAAACCAGATGATGTCCCTGCTTTCTTTCAGTCAGTAGGCATACTTACCAGCAGGGGTGGAAAGACGTCACACGCAGCCGTGGTCGCAAGAGGCATGGGGAAGCCATGCGTTGTTGGATGCTCGCAGGTAGAGATCGATGCTGATGGCAAGAGTTTTAGTGTCAATGGAAAAAGAATGGCGACAAGAGGTCAGAAAATAACAATTGATGGCTCGTCTGGCAGAGTCTACGTAGGCGAGGTTCCAACAGTTGAGCCGGAAATTTCATCAGAGTTCAAAGAACTTCTGCAGTGGTCTTCAGAGATGAAGGGAATAAAAATAAGGGCAAATGCCGACACAGTAGAGAGCGCCGCCCTTGCTCACAGATATGGCGCAGAGGGGATTGGGCTTTGCAGGACCGAACGCATGTTCAATCATCATGAAAGGATAGTGCAGTTTGTTGATATGATAATGGCAGAAGACGAGGATGAGCGAAGGCAAGCGCTGGCAGAATTAGAGCCGCTGCAAAGATCAGAGTTTAAAGCTATCCTAAAGGAAATGAAAGGCCTTCCTGTTACAATAAGGCTCCTTGATCCTCCACTACACGAATTCCTGCCAAAGGAAGAAGACCTCATGCAAAAGATATTTGAACTCAAGTCTAGCAGCAGCGTCGTCGGTAAAAAGACTTCTGAGATAGCTCGCGTAGAAAAGATACTTCACCGCGTACATGAGCTCTCAGAAATAAACCCGATGCTTGGACACAGAGGGGTAAGGATGGGGATATCTTTTCCCGAGATCTATGAGACTCAAATAAGGTCAATATGCGAGGCAGCAGCAGATCTGGCTGAGGAGGGCGTTACAGTTGAGCCACAAATAATGGTGCCCCAGATAGGGTTGGCAGAGGAGCTTGCCGCAGTAAGAGAGATTTTTGAATCAGTCAAGCATGAAGTAGAGCATAGACACAAGCTAAAGTTAAAGATTAAGTTTGGCAGTATGATCGAAGTTGTTCGAGCATGCCTTGTAGCAGATGAGATTGCACATCTTGTTGATTTTATTAGTTTTGGCACAAATGACCTTACGCAGGCCACTTTCAGCTTTAGCAGGGAGGATGCCGAAGGCAAGTTTCTGCCATTTTACTTGGAAAAGGGCATCGTGAGCGTAAACCCTTTTCAGAGTATTGATACCAAAGGAGTTGGTAGGCTAATGAAGATAGCTATTGACATGTCAAGAGGCGTCAAAAGGGATATAGAGATTGGGATTTGCGGCGAGCATGGCGGCGATCCTAGGTCGATTGAGTTTTGTAGCAATATTGGCCTCGATTATGTCAGTACCTCATCGCATAGGATCCCGATCGCGATACTGGCTGCAGCACAATCGGCCATAAAGCAAAACAAGGGCCTGCATCAGCGGCGTTCTATGATATAGCTTAAAATGTGGGGGGCTCAAGTCTAAGGGAAGGGAGAGAGACAAAAAGCATTTGGAGTCTTCAGACGGAGGCAGCTCGGTCGCATATGAATGCATGCGCTGTGGGACACGAGTGACAGTTGAAGAGCTTTCCAGGTTGCCAGAGATAAAATGTATATGCGGCTTTAGGGTATTTCGAAAAGCCAGACCGCCAATAGTAAAGCAGCTTAAAGCTGTCTAACTCTTTTTCCTTTTTTCTTTTTAAGACACTCTCTTGTGATAGGAATGAAACTTCCTAGCATGATCACGCATCTGTTCCATTCCTTCAAAGCTAGCGTTGCAACGGTTGCATACGTACAGGCTGTGCTCATGCGCTAGCTGTTGATGCTGCATCAATTCTTCGATCTTTCGGAACTTGCGTCCACACTTGTCACACTTGTGCCTTTCAAACATAGAATATGATATCTCTCTCTTTTTTTACCTCTCGCCGTTAGGATTATTGTTATTGTTCTGGTTGTTCCGTCGATCCCAGCACTTTCGGCAGAGGTTGCCATCTATTTGCCAGGCCGGCTTGGGGTGGTAATAGAACATGCCTAGCTTGCGATTACAGACCGCGCAAAAGTTCAGTTTTTTATTATAGTCGGCATCCTTTTTTTGATAGCATGACTTACACAATAGTGTACCTGACCCCATTTCCCACTGCCACCGTGGCTTGTATCGGTCCTCATGATCACCAAGCTCTTTTTTGCATATCGCGCAAACATCAGGGATCTCTTTCTGTTCAAGTGTGAACTGTTTGGTCTTTTCTAAATGGCATATTCCGCAGACCATACCCTCGATCCCCCATTCTTCGCTTGGCTTGTACTTGTGACGCCCAAGCTCTTTGCCGCATACAGCGCAATTAACGGCTTGTCTTTTTCCAAAGAGGTGCAAGTAAAATTATTAGATACCTCAGCACATACAAAAATGTATGTATGT